>NZ_AQOH01000009.1 GCF_000364705.1 Pseudomonas fuscovaginae SE-1
GACCTGTCGTTGTAAGAACCTTCCCCTCTTTTTTGTGGGAGCGGGCTTGCCCGCGAAGCTTTTTGGCGGCCTTCAGGGCCCCTTCGCGGGCAAGCCCGCTCCCACGGAAAAGAGGGGGAGCGGTGTTTCTTACAGGATATACCGCGACAGGTCTTCGTTCTGCGCCAATTCGCCAAGGTGGCTGTTGACGTAGTCGGCGTCGATGCGCAGCGGCTCGGCGCCCTGGGTGCCGGCCATGTCGCCGGCACTGAACGAGACTTCCTCGAGCAGTCGCTCCAGCAGCGTGTGCAGGCGACGGGCGCCGATGTTCTCGGTCTTCTCGTTGACCTGCCAGGCGATCTCCGCCAGACGCTTGATGCCCTCCGGCTGGAACTCGATGTTCAAGCCTTCGGTCTTCAGCAGTTCGCGATACTGCTCGGTCAGCGAAGCGTGCGGCTCACTGAGGATGCGCTCGAAGTCTTCCGGGCTCAGCGCCTTGAGTTCGACACGGATCGGCAGGCGGCCCTGCAGCTCGGGGACCAGGTCGCTCGGCTTGCTCAGGTGGAACGCACCGGAAGCGATGAACAGGATGTGGTCGGTCTTGACCATGCCCAGCTTGGTATTGACGGTGCAGCCTTCGATCAGTGGCAGCAGGTCGCGCTGCACGCCTTCACGGGACACATCGGCGCCGCCGACATTGCCGCGCTTGGCGACCTTGTCGATTTCGTCGATGAACACGATCCCGTTCTGCTCGACCGCCTCGAGGGCCTTGGCCTTGAGTTCCTCGTCGTTGACCAGGCGCCCGGCTTCCTCGTCGCGTACCAGCTTGAGCGCTTCCTTGACCTTGAGCTTGCGGCTTTTGCGCTTGCCCTTGCCCATGTTGGCGAACAGGCTCTGCAACTGATTGGTCATCTCCTCCATGCCCGGTGGCGCGGAGATGTCGACGCCGGTGTGCTCGGCGACTTCGATCTCGATCTCCTTGTCGTCCAACTGGCCTTCGCGCAGGCGCTTGCGGAACAGTTGGCGGGTGTTGGAATCCTGGCTCGGCTGGGCCTCTTCGTTGAACCCCGAGCGGGCTGGCGGCAGCAGGGCGTCGAGGATACGCTCCTCGGCGGCGTCTTCGGCACGGTGACGGACCTTGACCATCTCCTGTTCGCGCAGCAGCTTGATCGCGGCGTCCGCGAGGTCGCGGATGATCGATTCGACATCGCGGCCGACGTAGCCGACTTCGGTGAACTTGGTCGCTTCGACCTTGATGAACGGGGCGTTGGCCAGCTTGGCCAGACGCCGGGCGATCTCGGTCTTGCCGACGCCGGTCGGGCCGATCATCAGGATGTTCTTGGGGGTCACTTCGACGCGCAGCTCTTCAGGGAGCTGCATCCGGCGCCAGCGGTTGCGCAGGGCAATGGCTACAGCGCGCTTGGCATCGTCCTGGCCGATGATATGGCGATTGAGTTCGTGGACGATTTCGCGGGGAGTCATGGACATGATATGTGGGGCCTCAAGCGGTAGGGGTCAGGTTGGATACAGGTCTGGCACTCCTTATTCCGCGAGGTCCTGCTCCTCAATTGTGAAGTGGTGATTGGTGAATACGCAAATGTCGCCGGCGATGCCGAGGGCGGTCTCGACGATTTCGCGGGCCGACAGGTCGGTCTTCTTCAGCAGGGCACTGGCTGCGGCCTGGGCGTAGTTGCCACCAGAGCCCATGGCGATCAGGCCGTGTTCAGGCTCGACCACGTCGCCGTTGCCGGTGATGATCAGCGAGGCGTCCTTGTTGGCGACCGCCAGCATGGCTTCCAGGCGGCTCAGGGAGCGGTCGGTACGCCATTCCTTGGCCAGTTCGACGGCGGCCCGGACCAGGTGGCCCTGATGTTTCTCGAGCTGGCCTTCGAAACGTTCGAACAGGGTGAAGGCGTCGGCGGTGGCACCGGCGAAACCGGCGAGTACCTGGCCGTGATAGAGGCGGCGGACTTTCTTGGCGTTGCCCTTCATGACGGTATTGCCGAGGGAAACCTGGCCGTCGCCACCCATGACGACTTTGCCGTGGCGGCGAACTGAAACGATGGTGGTCAAGGGAGTGTCTCCACGCAGCGGGGCGAAAATGCCTGATGGAAACTCATATGGGGGTGGTGCAGGGATTTTCAACCTTGGGTCAGGTTGGGGGACGAGTGGTGTAGGAAAGGTGTGCACAGTTCTGTGGGAGACGGCCGGGCGGCGCTCCGCTTGCTGGCGATGACGGTGCGGCTATCACCACGGGGTGTTGAATGGCCGCCTTTGGCGGAACGCCAGCAAGCCGGCTCTTACAGGAGCCTGGCTTGCCAGCGAATGGGCCTTCTCGCGCAGGGCCGCGAGTTTCAGCGGCTCTGGCGTTGTTGTAACAACAGATTGCTGAAACCGCTGGCGGCCAGCTGTTTCTGCGCCGTGGTCAGTTGCTCGCGGTTGCTGAACGGGCCGACCAGCACCCGATACCAGGTCTCGTCCTTCACCGTGCCCGACTCGACCGAAACTGCCTGGCCGAGCAGGATGATCTGCGCGCGAACCTTGTCCGCGTCGGCCTCCTTGCGGAACGAACCGGCCTGCAGGAAGAACTTCGTCACCGGCGCCGGCTCCGCCTTGGCCACCGGTGGCGGCGGTGGCGGGGTAATCCCGGCCAGCGCCGCCTGGGCCCGGGCGGTGTCGATCTTCGCCGCTTCGGCCGGGGTCACCGGCGTCTGCGGAGTCGGCACGGTCTGCGGCGTCGGCAGGGTTTTCTCCGGCACGGCTTCCGGCGGCACGATGACCTCCGATTCCGGCAGCAGGGTGTAGAAGTCGTACTTGGGCTTCACCGGCTGGGTCGGGCTCGGCGGCGTCTTGTTGGCTTCGGCCACCTTGGCGGCTTTCTGCTGCTCCTGGCGCACGCGCTTGACGTCATCGCCCTTGCCCGGTTCCAGTTTCATCAGGAAAACGATGAAGGCGCCGACACCCAGCCCGATGGCCAGCCATAACCAGCCCGGGATCGGCTTCTTTTCGGGGGCCTGGTAGCGGCTGGCGCCGCGTTTCGGTGCGGGTTTTTTCTTCGCGGCCAACTTACATGCGCTCCAGGGTTTCCAGGCCCAGCAGCTCCAGGCCTTGCTTGAGGGTGCGACCGCTCAGTGCCGCCAGGCGCAGGCGGCTCTGCATGCGGGCCGGGGTGTCGGCGCCGAGGATCGGGCAGTTCTCGTAGAAGCTGGAGAACAGGCCGGCGACATCGTACAGGTAGGTGCAGAGGATGTGCGGCGTGCCTTTCTCGGCGACGTTATTGAGTACTTCGGAGAACTGCGCCAGCTTCGCCGCCAGCTCCTGCTCGTGGGCGGCTTCGAGGACGATCTGCCCGTCGACCTCGCTGAAGTCCTTGCCCAGCTTGCGGAATACACCGGACACGCGCGTGTAGGCGTACAACAGGTAAGGCGCGGTGTTGCCTTCGAAGTTGAGCATCAGGTCGAAGTTGAAGCTGTAGTCGCTGGTGCGGTGCTTGGACAGGTCGGCGTACTTCACCGCGCCGATGCCCACCACGCGGGCGATTTCGCGCAGCTCGGCCTCGGCCAGGTCCGGGTTCTTTTCCTTGACCAGGCTGTAGGCGCGTTCCTGGGCTTCGGTCAGCAGGTCGATCAGCTTGACCGTGCCACCGTCGCGGGTCTTGAACGGACGGCCGTCGGCGCCGTTCATGGTGCCGAAGCCCATGTGCTCCATTTCCATCGGATGGGTCACGAAGCCGGCCTTGCGTGCCACCGCGAACACCTGCTGGAAGTGCAGGGCCTGGCGCTGATCGACGAAGTACAGGGCACGGTCGGCCTTGAGCTGGCGGCTGCGGTAGCGCACGGCGGCCAGGTCGGTGGTGGCGTAGAGGTAGCCACCGTCGGCCTTGACGATGATCACCGGCAGCGGTTCGCCTTCGGCATTCTTGAACTCGTCGAGGAACACGCACTGGGCACCGTTGCTCTCGACCAGCAGGCCGGCGGCCTTGAGATCGTTGACCACGTTGATCAGGTCGTCGTTGTAGGCGCTTTCGCCCATGACGTCGGCCATGGTCAGCTTGACGTTGAGCAGTTCGTAGATCTTCTGGCAGTGCGACAGCGAAATGTCCTTGAAGCGGGTCCACAGGGCCAGGCAGTCGGCGTCGCCGGCCTGCAGCTTGACCACCAGGCCGCGGGCACGGTCGGCGAATTCGGGCGACTCGTCGAAGCGCTGCTTGGCGGCGCGGTAGAAGTTCTCCAGGTCCGACAGCTCGTCGCTGGTGATCGGGTTTTCCTGCAGGTAGGCCATCAGCATGCCGAACTGAGTGCCCCAGTCGCCGACGTGGTTCTGGCGGATCACGGTGTCGCCGAGGAACTCCAGGACCCGCGCCACGCCATCGCCGATGATGGTCGAACGCAGATGGCCGACGTGCATTTCCTTGGCCAGGTTCGGTGCCGACAGGTCGACCACGGTGCGCTGGGCCGCGCCGGCCTTGCGTACGCCGAGGCTGGCGTCGGCCAGGGCGGCGTCCAGGCGCGAGGCCAGGGCCTGGGTGTTCTGGAAGAAGTTGATGAAACCCGGGCCGGCGATTTCCGCCTTGCTGACGTTCTCATTGGCCGGCAGGGCGGCGATCAGCTTTTCCGCCAGGTCGCGCGGCTTCAGGCCGGCGGGCTTGGCCAGCATCATGGCGATGTTGCTGGCGAAATCGCCATGGGTCTTGTCGCGGGTGTTCTCGACCTGGATCGCCGGCGTCAGGCCTTCAGGCAACACACCTTCGTTGACGAGTTGGGTGAGGGCTTGTTGGATCAGCTGGCGAATGGTGTCTTTCATGGTCTTCTCTTTCGACCGCGAGCGCGGCGGCGCCCAAGGCGCAGGTGGAAAAACTGGATATTATCCGTTGCCGGGGCGAGCTTGCCAACCGGTTGCGGACTTGTGGTGTTCGAGGGGGCCTTTCGCGGGCAAGCCACGCTCCTACAGGTCCGTGCCGTACACGAGTTTTGTGCTCGACGCCGACCTTGTAGGAGCGGGCGGCGATCCGACTTGCCCGCGAAAGGGTCGCCCCGATCAATAGAGGTCTACCGGATCGACATCCAGCGACCACCTGACCTGCCGCCCCCCCGGCATCTGCTCCAGCACCAGCAGCCAATGGCTCAGCAGCCGATGCAGCGGTGCCCGGGCGTTTGCCTGCAGCAGCAGTTGCGCCCGGAAGCGCCCGGCGCGGCGCTCCATCGGCGCCGGCACCGGCCCCAGCAGTTCGATACCGCCCAGGCCCATCTCATCCAGCAGGCGTTCCGCCTCGCTGCAGGCTTCATCGAGAAAACCCTCCGCCTGCCCCGGCTTGTGGGCTTCGGCGCGCAACAGGGCCAGGTGTGCGAACGGCGGCAGGCCGGCGGCGCGGCGCTCGCTCAGGGCCTGCTCGGCAAAGGCGAAATAGCCCTGCTCGGTCAATTGCACCAGCAATGGATGATCCGCCAGGTGGGTCTGGATGATCACCTTGCCCGGCTCCTCCGCCCGCCCGGCCCGGCCCGCGACCTGGACGATCAACTGGGCCATGCGCTCGCTGGCGCGGAAGTCGCCGGAGAACAGGCCTCCGTCGGCGTCGAGGATCGAGACCAGGGTCACCCGCGGGAAATGGTGCCCCTTGGCGAGCATCTGCGTGCCGACCAGGATGCACGGGTGGCCTTTCTGGATGGTGGCGAACAACTGGTTCATCGCGTCCTTGCGCGACGTGCTGTCGCGGTCGACCCGCAATACCGGGTAGTCGGGAAACAGGATCGCCAGACGCTCTTCGGCACGCTCGGTGCCGGCGCCAACCGGACGCAGGTCGACCTTGCCGCATTGCGGGCAATTCCGTGGCACCCGCTCGACGTTGCCGCAATGGTGGCAGCGCAGTTCGCCGTAGCGTTGGTGCACGGTCATGCGCGCATCGCAGCGCGAGCACTCGGACATCCAGCCGCAGTCGTGGCACAGCAGCGTCGGCGCGAAACCCCGGCGGTTGAGGAACACCAGCACCTGCTGGCCGGCGGCGAGCGTCTGGCCGATGGCTTGTTGCATCGGCCCGGAGATGCCGCTGTCCAGGGGACGGCTTTTCACATCCAGGCGCAGGAAGCGTGGCTCCTTGGCGCCGCCGGCGCGCTGGGTCAGGCGCAGCAGGCCGTAGCGGCCGATGTGGGCGTTGTGCAGGCTTTCCAGGGAAGGGGTGGCGGAACCCAGCACGATCGGGATGTTTTCCTGGCGGGCGCGGACCAGGGCCAGGTCGCGGGCGTGGTAGCGCAGACCTTCCTGCTGTTTATAGGAGCCATCGTGTTCTTCGTCGATGATGATCAGCCCGGGATTCTTCATCGGGGTGAACAGCGCCGAGCGGGTGCCGATGATGATATCGGCCTCGCCGTCCCGGGCGGCCAGCCAGGCATCCAGGCGTTCGCGATCGTTGACGGCCGAGTGCAGCAGGGCGATCCGCGCATTGAAGCGCTGCTCGAAACGCGCCAGGGTCTGTGGGCCGAGGTTGATCTCGGGGATCAGCACCAGGGCCTGCTTGCCGGCCTCGAGGGTTTCGCGGATCAGTTGCAGATAGACTTCGGTCTTGCCGCTGCCGGTGACGCCGGCCAGCAGGAAGGCATGAAAGCTGTCGAAGCCGGCGCGGATCGCCGTGCAGGCGGCGCGTTGCTCCTCGTTGAGCGGTAATTCCGGCTGTGCCAGCCAGTGTTCGTGACGCTCGCCGGGGGCGTGGCGGCGGATTTCCACCTGCACCAGATCCTTGGCCAGCAGCAGGTCGAGGCTGTCTTTGCTCAGTTGCAGTTTGCCCAGCAGTTGATGCGCCACGCCGTGGGGATGCTGGGCCAGGGTGGCCAGGGCTTCGCGCTGGCGTGGTGCGCGTGCGATCCGCGGGTCGTCCAGGCGCGCACCGGGGGCCATCGACCAGAACCGCTCCTGGCGCGCCTCGGCCGGCTCGCCCTGGCGCAGCAGGACCGGCAGGGCCCAGCTCAGGGTGTCGCCGAGACTGTGCTGGTAATACTGGGCGGTCCACAGGCACAGCTTGAACAGCGCCGGTGGCAGCGGTGGCGTGGCATCGAGCAGGGCCAGCGCCGGCTTGAGCTTGTCCGCCGGGACTTCGCTGTGCTCGGCCACTTCGACCAGAATGCCGATCATTTCCCGTCGCCCGAACGGCACCCGGAGCCGCATGCCGGGATGCAGCGCGTGGCGCGGCACTCCCTTGGGCGCCCGGTAGTCGAACAGCCGGCGCAAGGGCGAAGGCAGGGCGAGGCGCAGAATGGCTTCGGACACGCGGTTATCCCGGATAGTGGCGATGAAGAAGGGCGCGAGCCTAGCAGACGACTGGTGCCGGTGACAGCTTGCTTCATTCTGCAAGGGTGGTATCATCGCCGGCCAAATTACGTGCGGTGTTCAACAATAGTGTTGGGCGGCGGCACGCTAGCCGAGGAAGTCACCATGAAACCAGACGTTCATCCAGAATACCCAGTTGTTGCCGTTACCTGCAGCTGCGGCAACAAGTTCGAAACCCGCTCGACCTTCGCCAAGCCTCTGGCCATCGACGTGTGCAACGAGTGCCACCCGTTCTACACCGGTAAGCAGAAGACTCTGGACACCGGCGGCCGCGTTCAGAAGTTCGCCGATCGTTTCGGTGCATTCGGTGCGAAGAAGGCCTAAGGCTTTTTTCCTGGGCGGCCTGAAGGGCTGTTCCACGCTGATGAAGAAGGCGCTCCTTGTGAGCGCCTTTTTTGTGGGCGCAAGGTTGGTTGTCTGGTTGTCGGCGGCAGGGCAGGTTCGTGCCGGCTGCTATGCTTGAAGTGATCCTGGGGTGATCAAGCTGGCCTTTCGAGAAAAATTGTAGACATTTTTAGTCTCGATTGTGAACAGTTGGCGCCTTGTATTCCGTGGCTCTTGGGCCAAAGTCGTAGGTTGCGACCCTTGACACCGGTGACTGGTCAGTCTTGTTAGGATTTTGCGACACGCGTATCCTCGGCGGTTCGTCTGTCCCACAGTAAAAAGCGGAATGCCCACATGTCAGATTTGAAAACTGCCGCTCTCGAATATCACGCCAACCCTCGTCCCGGGAAGCTGAGCGTCGAACTCACCAAAGCCACTGCGACCGCCCGCGACCTGTCGCTGGCCTACAGCCCAGGTGTTGCCGAGCCGGTGCGTGAAATCGGTCGCGATCCCGAGCTGGCCTACAAGTACACTGGCAAGGGCAACCTGGTTGCGGTCATTTCCGACGGCACCGCGATCCTTGGCCTGGGTAACCTCGGTCCACTGGCCTCCAAGCCGGTCATGGAGGGCAAGGGCGTACTGTTCAAGCGTTTCGCCGGTATCGACGTGTTCGACATCGAAGTCGACTCGGAAAGCCCGCAGGCCTTCATCGACACCGTCAAGCGCATCTCCATCACCTTCGGCGGCATCAACCTGGAAGACATCAAGGCACCCGAGTGCTTCGAGATCGAGCGCGCGCTGATCGAACAGTGCGACATTCCGGTGTTCCACGATGACCAGCATGGTACCGCGATCGTCACCGCGGCCGGCATGATCAACGCCCTGGAAATCGCCGGCAAGACCCTGCCTGAAGCGAAGATCGTCTGCCTGGGCGCCGGCGCTGCCGCGATCTCCTGCATGAAGCTGCTGGTGAGCATGGGTGCGAAGATCGAAAACATCTTCATGATCGACCGTAGTGGCGTGATCCACTCCGGCCGTGACGACCTGAACCAGTACAAGGCGGTTTTCGCCCACGCGACCGACAAGCGTACCCTGGCTGATGCCCTGGAAGGTGCCGACGTGTTCGTCGGCCTGTCCGGTCCGAACCTGCTGAGCGCTGAAGGCCTGAAGTCGATGGCGGCCAACCCGATCGTGTTCGCCTGCTCGAACCCTGATCCGGAAATCGCCCCTGCGCTGGCCCACGCCACCCGTAGCGACGTGATCATGGCCACCGGTCGTTCGGACTTCCCGAACCAGGTCAACAACGTCCTGGGTTTCCCGTTCATCTTCCGTGGCGCCCTGGACGTTCGCGCCAAGCGCATCAACGAAGAAATGAAGATCGCCGCCGCCAATGCCCTGAAGGATCTGGCCAAGCTGCCGGTTCCGAAGGAAGTGTGCGAAGCCTACGGCGTCGACTCGTTGGAATTCGGTCGTGAGTACATCATTCCGAAGCCGCTGGACTCCCGCCTGATCACCGTGATCTCCGATGCCGTGGCCAAGGCCGCGATCGAGACCGGCGTGGCGACCCTGCCGTATCCGAAGCACTACCCGCTGAAAAGCGTGGACGACGTGTTCAACGGCTAAGCCGCTGTAGCGTCAAATGAAAAGCCCCGGCTCGCAAGAGCCGGGGCTTTTTTGTGGCGGGTGATATTGCCTATGGTGCAGGTTGCTCAGTGTGGCGAGCGGGCTTGCCCGCGCTGGGTGCAAGGCACCCCAAA
>NZ_AQOH01000010.1 GCF_000364705.1 Pseudomonas fuscovaginae SE-1
CTAGCCTCAGCTTCTGCTCTAGCCTCAGCTTCTGCTCTAGCTTCAGCTTCTGCTCTAGCTTCAGCTTCTGCTCTAGCCTCAGCTTCTGCCCTAGCCTCTACTTCCGCTGCAGATCCAGATCCAGCCATTCTGCAGGCATGAAAAAGCCCGCAGCGACGGCGGGCTTTTTCTACAAGCGGGTAGCGCCACTCAGATAGGGCGGCTGCCGTACTTGTTATCCGGCTTCTTGGGCGGATCGGCGACCACATTGGCCTCCACTTCCTGCACCTTGCCACCACGCGCCAGGAACTCTTCCATGGCCCGCGCCAGAGCATCACGCTCCTTGTTCTTGGTCTCGACGCTGGGCAGTTCATCGACCGATACCGCGGCCTTGGCCTTGCCCTTGGAGGTCGGAGCAGGAACGTCGCCGCCATCGTCGTCGGCGACGTCCACGTCTTCCGCAGACGCTTCCAGGCCTTCTTCGTTCTCGTCTTCGTCGCCTACTTCGAGGTCATCGTTTTCCAGATCATCGTCGCTCATGTTCTACCTCATGACTTGCGAAAAGCAGATTAGTTATAGCCCAGCCATGCCGACTGTCGAAGGCTGCCGGAAAAAAATCAACATCCGCTGCTATCCAGCGGCTTATGCCCCATCACCCTGGAGGGTGGCAAGGACTTTAAGGGCACCGCCGTGATCGCGGTGCTCGCCAAGATAGACGCCTTGCCAGGTGCCCAACGCCAAGCGCCCCGCCGTTACCGGCAAAGTCAGCTGACAGCCTAGCAAACTGGCCTTGAAGTGCGCCGGCAGGTCGTCCGCACCTTCGTCATTATGTTCATAGTCGAGGTCGCCTTGCGGGACCAGTCGATTGAAAAAACGCTCGAAGTCGCGACGAACCGCCGGGTCGGCATTCTCGTTGATGGTCAACGAGGCCGAGGTATGCTGCAGCCACAAATGCAACAGACCGACCCGACATGCCTTGAGTTCAGGCAAGCCCGCAAGCAACTCATCGGTCACCAAATGAAAACCCCGGGGCTTGGCCCGCAAGGTGATCAGGGTCTGTTGCCACATACCGTTCTCCGCCCATCGGCGCGCATTCTAGCGCGCTCAGGAAAAAAGCAAAGCGCCTAATACGCCTGCCATGCTGTAAGCCATTGCCCCATGGGAACAGGGCCCGGTGTTTTGTCCGCAATGCCTCTGGATAAATCCTTTCAGGCCTTTTCGCATGGACAAAATCCGGACAAAAAAATGCCCGGCAAGCCGGGCATTTTTTTTCTGAGGCGCTTAGAGGTTATAGCCGCGCTCGTTGTGTTGTGCCAGGTCAAGACCGACCGATTCTTCCTCGTCGGTCACCCGCAGGCCCATCACCACATCCAGCACTTTCAGGATCAGGTAGGTGACGATCGCGGTGTAGATCACGGTGAAGCCGACACCCTTGCACTGCACCCAGACCTGGGCGGCCACATCGGTGGTCGCGGCGTTGAAGCCGCCCATCGACGGAGCGGCGAACACGCCGGTCAGGATCGCGCCGAGGATACCGCCGATACCGTGCACGCCGAAGGCGTCCAGGGAGTCGTCGTAGCCCAGCTTGCGCTTGAGCGAAGTGGCGCAGAAGAAGCACACCACGCCGGCGGCCAGGCCGATGACCAGCGCACCCATCGGGCCGACGGTACCGGCGGCCGGGGTAATGGCGACCAGGCCGGCGACCACGCCCGAGGCGATACCCAGTGCGCTCGGCTTGCCGTGGGTCAGCCACTCGGCAAACATCCAGCCCAGCGCGGCAGCGGCAGTGGCGATCTGGGTCACCAGCATCGCCATGCCGGCGGTGCCGTTGGCGGCGGCGGCGGAACCGGCGTTGAAGCCGAACCAGCCGATCCACAGCATGGCCGCGCCGATCAGGGTGTAGCCCAGGTTATGCGGCGCCATCGGAGTGGTTGGGTAGCCCTTGCGCTTGCCCAGCACCAGACAGGCCACGAGACCGGCGATACCGGCGTTGATGTGCACCACGGTGCCACCGGCGAAGTCCAGCACGCCCCAGTCGCCCAGCAGCGAACCGGCGCCGCCCCAGACCATGTGCGCGATCGGCGCATAGACCAGGGTGAACCAGACACCCATGAAGATCAGCATCGCGGAGAACTTCATGCGCTCGGCGAAGGCACCGACGATCAGCGCCGGGGTGATGATCGCGAAGGTCATCTGGAAGGTGACGAACACCGCCTCGGGGAACAGCGCCGCAGGGCCGGTGATGCTCGCCGGAGTGACACCGGCCAGGAAGGCCTTGCCCAGGCCGCCGACGAAGGAGTTGAGGTTGACGACACCGGCTTCCATCCCGGTGGCATCGAACGCCAGGCTGTAGCCGTAGATGAACCACAGGATGGTGATCAGGCCGGTGATGGCGAAGCACTGCATCATCACCGAAAGAATGTTCTTCGAACGCACCATGCCGCCATAGAACAGCGCCAGGCCGGGAATGGTCATGAACAGCACGAGGGCCGTGGAAGTCAGCATCCAGCTGGTGTCGCCGGAATTGAGCACCGGCGCCGGAGCAGGGTCTGCCGCCATGGCCAGGGCTGGCATTATTAGGGACAACAGGGCTCCTAGCCCTGCGAATTTACGCAGAGTCATATTGTTTTCTCCTGGGGCGTTGGGGTTTGGGCGGCTTAGATGGCGTCGGTATCGGTTTCGCCGGTACGGATGCGAATAGCCTGTTCCAGATTGACCACGAAGATCTTGCCGTCACCGATCTTGCCGGTGTTGGCGGCCTTGGTTATCGCCTCGATAACCCGGTCCAGATCCTTGTCGTCGATGGCGACGTCGATCTTCACCTTGGGCAGGAAGTCGACCACGTATTCCGCGCCGCGATACAGCTCGGTGTGACCCTTCTGCCGACCGAAGCCCTTGACCTCAGTGACGGTAATGCCCTGCACGCCGATCTCGGACAACGATTCGCGCACATCGTCCAACTTGAACGGCTTGATGATGGCAGTGACTAGCTTCATGAAACTCTCTCCCGAATTGGTGGACTTGCCCCAGGAAAACAAACCCGACTCAAGTCTAAGCGCAGTGCCTGGCTTTGTAACGCGTCGTCGGCCCTGATCAGCCTGTCGACGCCAGCCAACCGTTGCCGATCAGCCGAGCCCGCCGCACTGCCTGGTCACAGCGACTGCATCAGTGCATGGGTCATGAGCGACTAAGCAGAAACCTTGCCAGCTCTGCAAAACCCATGAATTTCAAGCGCTTGGCCAGCTTCACAAGGGAAAAGCGGCGCGGCGCCCCAAAAGTACGCACAACAACGGTGCGCGAGCGCCCGGCGGATTGCGCAAAAAGCGTGCACCGCCGGCCCTGAAAATCACTATAGACACCGCGTGGTACACTGGGCCGCCCCTGTCTCCGGAAATCCACATCATGCTCGCGCCCAAAGACTTCCTCGACGCCCTGAGCGGCCAAGCCTCCCGCCTGTTCAATGGCGAAAGCCCGTTGCCGCGCAACGAAATCGAAAGCCAGTTCAAGGCCCTGCTGCAGAGCGGCTTCAGCAAGCTGGACCTGGTCAGCCGGGAAGAATTCGATAGCCAGATGGTGGTCCTGGCCCGCACCCGCGCGCGCCTGGAGAGCCTGGAAGCGAAAGTCGCCGAGCTGGAAGCGCGACTGGCCCCCACTCAGGAATGAAGCGCCTGGCGCCGCGACGGCGCCAGGTGGATGAAGGCCGGACGGCCTGGCGGACTCAGAGCCGGAAACGGCTGACCAGCGAGTTGAAGGACAACGCCAGGTTCGACAGTTCCTGGCTCGACGTATTGGTCTGGTGCGCCCCGGCAGCGGTCTGGGTCGAGAGATCCTGGATGTTCACCAGGTTGCGGTCCACCTCGCGGGCCACATGGGCCTGCTCTTCGGAAGCGGTGGCGATCACCAGGTTGCGATCATTGATCTGCGCGATGCCATCGGCGATCTGCTCCAGTGCTTCACCCGTCGCCCGGGCCAGTTCCTGGGTCTCGGTCACCAGCGCCTGGCTCTTGCCCATGGCGTCGACCGCGCTGTCGGCGCGGTCCTGCACCGCATGGATCATGGTCTCGATCTCGCCGGTGGACGCCTGGGTCCGCGCCGCCAGGGCGCGCACCTCGTCGGCGACCACGGCGAAGCCACGGCCCTGCTCACCGGCCCGGGCCGCCTCGATGGCGGCGTTGAGCGCCAGCAGGTTGGTCTGCTCGGCGATGCCGCGGATCACGTCCAGCACCTGACCGATATCCCGCACCTGCACCGCAAGGTCCTTGACCAGCCCCGTGGACGAAGTGATTTCACGGGTCGCGTTGTTGATCGCCCGCACCGCGCTGCGGGCCTGGTCGCGGCCACTGCTGGCCTGCGTGCTGGTCGATTGCGAAGCCTGCGAGGTCGAGACGGCATTGCGCGCCACTTCCTCGACCGCCGAGGTCATTTCCGTCACCGCCGTGGCGGCCTGCTGGATCTCGTCGTTCTGGCGGGTCAACGCACGGCTGCCGTCGTCGGTGACCGCCGTCAGTTCCTCGGCCGCGGACGCCAACTGGTCGGCGGCACTGGCAATCTGCTGGATGGTGTTCTTGAGGCTGTCCTGCATGCCGCTCAGGGCATCGAGCAACTGGCCGGCTTCGTCACGACCATGGCTGGTGATGTGCTGGGTCAGGTCACCTTCGGCGATGCGTTGCGCGCATTGGACGGCCGTGGAAATCGGCCGGCTGATCAGGCGGCTGATGAAGAAGCCCAGCAACAGGGCCGTGATGAAGGCGATGACGATGCCGCTGTACAGCACCGTCCTGGCCGTTTCCTCCTGGAGGGTGGCCGCCTTGGCGTCCTCACTGATCTGGCGGTCGTTGGAGTCGATCATGATGGTCAACTGATCCATCACCTTGCGGTAGGCCTTCTGCAGGTCGCCCAGCAGCAGGACGCGGCCATTCTCCAAGTCGCCGGCCGCCATCATCGCCACATAGCGTTTCACCAGCTCCTGATAGACCGGCCAGTCGCGCGCCATCTGGTCGCCGGCGAGGCGCTCGTCCTCGGCCAGCGGGCCCTTGCGATAGGCGGCGAACGCCTGCTCGCTGGCCAGTTGGTTGGCCTTCATCGAGGCCAGGAACTCATCCTTGACGCTCTGCGGAGCGTTGCCGGCGGTCGCGACATACAACCGGTACATATCGCGCGTCTGGCCGACCGCCTTGGTCTTGGTCTGCGAGGTGTTGGCGACCGACACCAGGTTGTTCTTGAACACCGCCTGCAGGCGCGCCGACAGCGCGGAAACACCGCTGACGCCGAGCATGCCCACGGCAAGCGTGATCAGCGCGCACAGGAAGAAGGAAGTGATCAGTTTGGTCGAGAGTTTTGCATCGTTGAGCCAATTCATCGGCGGATCCTTGTGGGTGCTCGTCGAGCAACCCGTTCATGTGTGCATTTCCCTGCCCCCGGGTGATGCCAGGTGACGGGCCGGTATGGGATGCCATCGCTGCCGGGGTGCGCCCGACGACAACCTGGGCACCGCTGACGCATGGCAAGGTTTTTGGCTATCGACGTCGTACCACAGCACAAACGCACAAGCCAATTACCTGTTTTTCCCGCAAGATTGATGGGACCACTTCCGTTCTCGCCCCCTCATCGCGCACACGATGTCGGCGGGCCAACTACCTTCTGAAACATGCATTCCAGAGCCATCTACTGAAACAAATGCGTAATGGCCTTTTGCCATAATCATGGCTAAATGTTACAGCACGTGAAATACTAACCGCAAACATACGATGTCGTACGACATTATCTGTTCGGCCATTCAAATGACCCGGACGGGGTGTCACGCGCGCAAGTCAAACCGTGAGGAGCTACACATGCATCCGCAAAGGATGGGTCGGCTGTTGCCTGGCGTGCAGAAGGCAGGACCCATGAGCAATACCCTGGCCGGGTGGCTGGCCCTGATGACCGTCAGCCTGGGTGTCCATGCCGAGGCGCTCGACGCCAACGCATCGGCGGGCAAGCGCCTGGCGGTGGCCGCCGACTGCGTGGCCTGCCACACCCGTGCCGGTGGCAAGGCCTTCGCCGGCGGCTACCCGCTGAACTCGCCGATGGGCGTCATTTACTCGACCAACATCACCCCGTCCAAAACCGCCGGGATCGGCAACTACAGCGAGGCGGACTTCGCCCGCGCGGTACGCGACGGCGTGACGCCGGACGGTACCCGCCTGTACCCGGCGATGCCGTACACCTCCTACGCGAAGATGACCGACAGCGACATCGCCGAGCTGTACAAATACTTCATGCATGAAGTGCCGCCGGTGGATGCGCCAAGTCCGAAAACCAAGCTGGACTTCCCGTTCAACATCCGTGCCTCGATGATCGGCTGGAACGCCCTGTTCCACAGTGACAAGCGCTTCACCCCGGACCCGACCAAGTCCGCCCAGGTCAACCGCGGCGACTACCTGGTCAACGCACTGGCCCACTGCGACACCTGCCACACCCCGCGCAACGTGCTGATGGCCGCCGACAACGACAAGGCGCTCTCCGGCGGTTCGCTGGGCGCCTGGTACGCGCCGAACATCACCTCAGACAAGACCAGCGGCATCGGCGCCTGGTCGAGCGACGAAATCGTCGCCTACCTGCGCAGCGGCCACGTCGAGGGCAAGGCCCAGGCCGCCGGACCGATGGCCGAGGCCGTCGAGCACAGCCTGCAATACCTGGGCGAGGATGACCTCAAGGCCATCGCCGCCTACCTGCTGCAGACCACCCCGGTCGCCAGCGGCGAGCGCCAGGCCCGTCACACCTTCGGCCAGGCCTCCAACGACGAGCTGACCCTGCGCGGCGGCAAGCCGCAGGACAATCCGGGCTGGCACATCTTCAGTGGCACCTGCGCCAACTGCCACCAGGCCAACGGCCAGGGCAACCGCGAGTACCCGTCGCTGTTCCACAACACCGCCACCAGCCGTGCCGACAACCTGATCGCGACCATCGTCAACGGCGTGCACCGCAAGGTCGACGGCGTCGCCATCGACATGCCGGGCTTCGGTCCCGACGCGTTCTACACCGACCGCCTCACCGACCAGGAAATCGCCGACGTCAGCAACTACGTGCTGACCCACTACGGCAACCCTGAAACCACCGTGACCGCCGCCGACGTGGCGCGCGTGCGCGAAGGCGGCCCCAAGGCACCGCTCGCCGTCCTGGCGCAATACAGCGTGCCGGGCCTGATCATTCTCGGCCTGCTGATCATCCTGGCGCTGTTCAGGTTCAAGGCTCGTCGTCGGCGCCTGGAGGCCTGAACCATGGAGACTTCGATGACTGACAAGCAAATGCCCGCCCACACCCTCTCCCGCCGCAGCCTGCTGCGCGGCTCGGTGACCCTGGGCCTGGCCGCCCTGGTCGGCAGCCTCGCCCCGTGGCAATCGGTGCTGGCTGCGGACGACCAGGACTTCATCGCCCTGTCGCAGTTCCTCGTCAGCCGCCCGGTCAACCCGGTGCTGGCGGCGCGTTACTACCGTGCCCTGAGCAAGCGTGCGCCGAACTTCGCCGGCAACGTCGGTGCCCTGCGCCAGCTGATCACCACGCAAGGCTTCAAGCACGTGGACGAATACCTGGCCCAGCCCAACCCGGATGCGTCGCTGAAGGCGACCGCCACCAGCATCATCTCGGCCTGGTACCTGGGCATCGTCGGCGCGCTCGCCGACGCCGAACTGGTCAGCTACTCCGAAGCGCTGATGTACGCGCCGACCCACGGCATCCTCGCCATCCCCACCTACGGCGGTGGCCCCGACTCCTGGGGCAACAAGCCAACCGATAGACAGGACACCCAACTATGAGCAGTGCTGCTTACGATGCCGACGTGGTCATCATCGGCTCCGGCGTGATGGGCGGCCTGATCGCCGCCGAAATGGCCAAGGCCAACAAATCCGTGATCGTCCTCGAGGCCGGTCCGCGGGTGAACCGCCGCGACATCGTCGAAACCTTCCGCAACGCCCCGGTCAAGCTGTCGCTGGCCAACGCCAAGCTGCAAGGCGCCGGCTCGCCGTACCCGAGCCTGCCGCACGCGCCGTCCACCTACGGCGACTATCTGCAGCAGGTCGGCCCGGTCAAGTACAACACCTCCTACCTGCGTGTGGTCGGCGGTACCACCTGGCACTTCGGCTCCTCGCTGTGGCGCATGCTGCCCAACGATTTCCGCCTCAACAGCCTGTACGGGCGCGGCCGTGACTGGCCGATCAGCTACGACGAGCTGGAGCCCTTCTACGCCCGTGCCGAAACCGAGCTGGGCGTGTCCGGGGTCGACGGCCAGGACGAAAGCGGCCAGGGCGGCGCAGCCTTCCCGCCACGTTCCATCCCCTACCCGATGGAAGGCCTGAAGCCGAGCTACATGTTCAAGCGCCTGTCGACCCTGCTGAGCAAGGGCGGCTACAACCCGATCCTCGAACCCAACGGCCGCGCCACCCGCCCCTACGGCAAGCGCCCGCCATGCGCCGGCAACAACAACTGCAACCCGGTCTGCCCGATTGCCGCCAAGTACGATGGCTCCATGCACATCGACGAAGCCGAGCGGCATGGCGCCAAGCTGCTGGACAACTCGGTGGTGTACAAGATCGAGGCCGACGACGACGGCAAGATCACCGCGATCTGGTACATGCGCCCGGACAAGACCCAGCACCGCCTGAGCGCGCGCTACTTCGTGCTGGCGGCCTACGGCATCGAGTCGCCGAAACTGCTGCTGATGTCCACCTCCGAGAAGTACCCGAACGGTATCGCCAACTCTTCCGACCAGGTCGGTCGCAACCTGATGGACCACACCGGCATCAGCATGAACGTGATGACCAAGGAAGACATGTGGCCCGGCGAAGGCCCGACCCAGTTGCTGGTGTACCTCAACAGCCGCGATGGCGGGTTCCGCAAGGACTACCCGAGCTACAAGATCAAGGTGCGCAACACGGTGCCGACCTCACAGATCACCACCAACCTGATCGCCAAGGGCGTGCTCGGCTCGAAACTCGACGAGCAGATCCGCCTGCAATCGGCGCGCTCGCTGAACTGGGCGGTGGATTTCGAAACCCTGCCGCTGCCGGAAAACCGCGTCACGCCGAGCAAGACCAAGTTCGACGCCATCGGCCTGCCGGTGCCGGAGATCTACTACAGCGTTCCGGACTACTGGCATGCAGGCAAGGAAAAGGCCCTGGAGGACTTCAAGCAATTCGCCAAGCTGCTCGACGCCGACATCCTCAGCACCGACGTGGGCTTCCAGAACCGCCAGCACATCATGGGTACCACCATCATGGGCGACGATCCGAAGAACTCGGTGGTCGACCGCGACTGCCGTACCCATGACCACGCCAACCTGTTCATCGCCGGCACCAGCGTGATGCCGTCGTCGTCCTGCGTGAACCCCACGCTGACCGGTGCCGCCCTGAGCATCCGTATCGCCGATCAACTGCTCAAGGATTTCCAGGCGTAACGCCTGATCCCGCCGCAGCCGACGTGACAGGCCGCCCTGGCCTGTCACGCTCTCCCCCTCCTCCTTCCCCCTTCTCGCGAACGCCCGTGCAGGCTGTTTCAGCCCTCATTCAAGCGCCGACAACATTGTTCCTATTTTGGAATCAATCATTCTCACTTTTGCCGGATTGTCTCGATCACGGATCAACTCCAAACTACACCCATACCGCAGCCACTGAGCAAAACGCCAGGCCGGTGCCGAATTCGCTTCACACACTTTATCGACTTGAAAGGAACCTGATCATGTCCAACCGCGAACTGCTGAACCCAACCAACTCCACCCTGATCCTGATCGACCACCAGCCACAAATGGCCTTCGGCGTGCAGTCGATCGACCGCCAGACCCTGAAGAACAACACCGTGGGACTGGCCAAGGCCGCCAAGATCTTCAACGTGCCGACGATCTACACCTCGGTCGAAACCGAAAGCTTCAGCGGCTACATCTGGCCTGAGCTGCTGGCCGTGAACCCGGGCGCCAAGCCGATCGAGCGGACCTCGATGAACTCCTGGGAAGACAGGAAACTGGTGGACGCGGTGAAAGCCACCGGTCGCAAGAAACTGATCATGGCCGCCCTGTGGACCGAGGTCTGCCTGACCTTCCCGGCCCTGGAAGCCCTGGCCGAAGGCTACGAGGTGTACATCGTCACCGACGCTTCCGGCGGCACCACCCAGGAAGCCCACGACATGTCCGTGCAGCGCATGATCCAGGCCGGCGCGATTCCGGTGACCTGGCAGCAGGTTCTGCTCGAATACCAGCGCGACTGGGCCCACAAGGACACTTACAATGCCGTGATGGACCTGGTGCGCGAGCACAGCGGCGCCTACGGCATGGGCGTGGACTACGCCTACACCATGGTACACAAGGCCCCACAACGTACCCTGGGCTGATCCCTGCGAACACGAGCCCGCCAGGCTGCACTGCTGGCGGGTTTCCAACGTCTTACTGAAGAAAGGGAATTCTCCCATGCCACATGAAGGCAGCCTGCTACAGGCCTCGGTTATTTTCCTGATGGCCGCCGTCATCATCGTCCCCCTGGCCAAGCGCCTCCAACTCGGCGCCGTCCTCGGCTACCTGCTCGCCGGCGTACTCATCGGCCCGCAGGTGCTGAAACTGATGGGCAACGCCGAGCACGTCGCACACTTCTCCGAGATGGGCGTGGTGTTCCTGCTGTTCATCATCGGCCTGGAACTGTCGCCCAAGCGCCTCTGGCTGATGCGCAAGGCGGTGTTCGGTGTCGGTCTGGCCCAGGTGCTGCTGACCGGCCTGGTGATCGGTACCGTGGCCATGGCCGCCTTCGGCCAGAGCCTGCAGGCGGCGATCGTGCTCGGCCTGGGACTGGCCCTGTCGTCGACCGCGCTGGGTCTGCAAAGCCTGGCCGAGAGCCGCCAACTGAACAGCCCCCATGGTCGCCTGGCCTTCGCCATCCTGTTGTTCCAGGACATCGCCGCCATCCCGCTGATCGCCCTGGTGCCGCTGCTGGCCGTGACCGGCGTGCAGGAAACCGGCGAAAGCGGCCTGGTCCATGGCCTGAAGGTGCTCGGCAGCATCGCCGTGGTGGTGGTCGGTGGCCGCTACCTGTTGCGTCCGCTGTTCCGCGCCGTGGCCCGCACCGGTCTGCCGGAGGTCGCCACCGCCACCGCGCTGCTGGTGGTGATCGGCACCGCCTGGCTGATGGAACTGGCCGGTGTGTCGATGGCCCTCGGCGCCTTCCTCGCCGGCCTGCTGCTGGCCGACTCGGAATACCGCCACGAACTGGAATCGCAGATCGAGCCGTTCAAGGGCCTGCTGCTGGGCCTGTTCTTCATGAGCGTGGGCATGGGCGCCAACCTGCCGCTGCTGTTCGAGAACCCCGGCCTGATCATCGGCCTGACCCTGCTGCTGATCGCCATCAAGCTGCCGCTGCTGATGTTCGTCGGGCGCATGGCCGGGGGCTTGTCACGCATCGCCGCCCTGCGCCTGGGCATGGTGCTGGCCGCCGGTGGCGAGTTCGCCTTCGTGGTGTTCAAGCTCGGGCAGAACCTGGGCCTGTTCGACACCCGCACCTACGACACGCTGATCATGACCATCACCCTGTCGATGGCGGTCACGCCGCTGCTGCTGATGGCCTGCGCCCGCTTCATCAAGACGCCGCCCCAGCCGGCCCGCGAAGTGCCGGAAGAACTCCGCAAGATCAAGAGCGACGGCCCTCGGGTGGTCATCGCCGGCATGGGCCGCGTCGGCCAGGTCGTCGCGCGCATCCTGCACGCCCAGGGCATCCCGTTCATTGGCCTGGACACCTCGGTCGACACCATCGAGATGACCCGCAACTTCGAGCACGTGCCGGTGTTCTACGGCGACCCGCTGCGTCCGGAAATCCTCAGCGCCGCCAAGGTCGGCGAAGCCGAGTACTTCATTGTCGCGCTGGACGATCCGGAGAAGGCGGTAAAGGCCGCAGAAACCGTGCAGCGCCTGTACCCCCAGGTCAAGGTCCTGGCCCGAGCCCGCAACCGCCAGCACGTGCACCAGTTGCTCGACGCCGGCGCCGAGCCGGTGCGCGAGACCTACTATTCGAGCCTGGAGATGACCCGTCGTGCCCTGGAAGGCCTGGGGCTCGCCACAGCCCAGGCGCAGCGGCGGATCCAGCAGTTCATGGTCCACGACGAAGAGACGCTGGCGGCCCAGCACCTGGTCCGCGGCGATCGTTCGAAAGTCATGGAGACCGCGCAGGAAGCACGGGTGGAACTGGCGCGGTTGTTTGCCAGCGATACGGATGAGGGGGAAAAGGCGCAGGTCAGGCAGAGCTGACCGGCTCAGCCCGGGACGAACGCGCCCGGGCTGATTTCAGGCGATGGGCACCGGGAGAACAACCGAACCAACGATTGCAGGCTCGATAGAAGCTGCTGGTTTCATTGAACCCCAAGCGTCGCGCAATCGTCACCGGGCTCTGATCCGTCGAGACGATCAGGTGGCCGGCCAACTGGAAACGGCATTCGTCCAGCAGTTCCCGGAAGCCGGTCGACTCCTCGTCCAGACGATTGCGAAGCATGCGGGGGCTGAGGTTCAGGACACTGGCGACACTCTCCAGGGAGACGACGAGCCCCTTGGCCAAACCCACCGCAATGAGGTTTTTCACCACCGACGAGGTCTTCACCGGGAACTGCTGCAGTTGCGAGTTGACCTGGCTTTCATGATGCCGCTTCAACTCGGGCGATGCGGTCGGCAGCCTCTGGTGCCAGTCCCTGGCGGAAAAGGTGACCTTGTTGACGAGACTGGAGAATGCCAGCTCCTTGCCGAAAAGAGCCTCCAGCGCGGCACAGTCGGACGGCATGTCATAGCTGAACGATACCGAAACAGGCACCACCCGGCGCAACGGCAGCAACCAGTGGACGATGCCCATGATGGTGGAGAGATAACAATCGATATAGGACCTGCAAAGGCCCAGCAACTCCAGCCTCAGGAAAACCATGCTGTAGGACTCGGGCTCCTCCAGGATCAGCAGCGGAACCCCATCCGACAACAGCGATGAGTATCGCGAAAGAACCGTCATCGCCTCCCCCAGCGTGGCGCTGGACATCATCGGGTAGAGCTGGGACTGGAGCTGGCCCGGATGAAACAGGTCATAGCAGCCCAGACCGATATCGGGGCTGTTCGAGTCGGCCTGCAAAACATCCATGAATATCGAAATATCTTCTATCGGCACCCGCTGTCCGCTCGCTGCCATTTCGCTCAGACAGGCATGCAGGCGATGGACCTGATGAGAACGGGAACGCGCCAATTCCTTCAGTCCCAGTACCACTTGAGCGCAGGTGGGGGCGATAGTCGACATGGATAACTCAATACGCCTGCCGCTGTCTGGATTTGCTGGCCCTGAACTGGCCAGGCGCTGCGCCGAACCAACGTCGGCAGGCCTTGTGCAGGCTGCTTGGCTGGCAGAAACCGAGTATCGAAGAGACTTTCTTCAGGCTTAATGTGGGGATGGACAGCAGGTTGCTGGCAATTTCCTTTCTCAGATCCTCCTGCAACTCGAAAAAGGTGACGCCCTCGCGCTCCAGGGATTTTTGCAACGTGCGTGTACTCATGCGCAGCTCAAGCGCGACGTCCTGAAGCGAGGGCAATCGTCCCTGCGCAACACCCGCCGAAAACACTGAGCGAACCCTTTCAGCCAACGACCCGTTTATCTGCTCGTCCAGCAGCGCATCCGCATACCGGCAATGAACGTCCTCAAAGGCAGGGTTTGCGCTGAACACCCGCGCTTCCCTGATATCGTCACTGAACGACAGGCTGAGGTGCGGCGCATCGAAAGTGAGGTGTTTCCCCAACAACCGCTTCAGGCTTTGCGTCTCGGAAGGTTCCGGATAAGGCAATTGCACCAGGGTTGGCTGGATTTTCAGGGGGTGACCGAGCCAATGGACGAGGCCGAGAATGGCAGCGGCGGCGGCGTCGATGAGGTACCGTGGAACCCCGGAGCCGGGAGCACCATTGATGTGCAACGTCATGACAAGACTGTCGCAGCGCTCATCCAGATCGATGAATGATGCAGCCGTGAGCAGTGGATAGTATTTGACCAGACGCTGCAACGCGATGCCGATCGTGGGACTGGACATGACCGAGTAACCCGGGACGCCCAGGAGATACGGCTGAACATATTGATACACCGCAAGCCCGCTATCGGCATTCCCGCTGGACGCGTGCACTTCATCAAGCAAGCGATAAACCAGGGCGAAATCCAGTTTATCGGACTCGACCGAATCGGCTATTTTCGACTTATAAGAATCAAAGATATCTTTTATCTCTGAGTTCTCTGCGAACATCCTATGGTCAATGTCAGTTGTTCCACTCGCTACAAGTTTCAATGTTGCTCACCCTGAGAATTTCCAATGACCACATACCACCTGAGCCCAGACTATCGAAGGGTGACCTGCGCGAGCGGACATCATAAAAGGATCTCAAGACACTAGGCAAGTCGATACGCCGGTGTGATCATTCGCCAATTAATAGCTCATCGCCACCTCCTGCACTTCCAGTCGTATTGTCCCCCTATCCGGGGACGCGCACGCACATACCCGATGTTTATCGAACATCACCCCGGACTTTTCAGGATAAATACGAGGCGGAGCCGTTCAATTGTCGCTGCAAAACAAAATGACGTCGTATTGAGACTTCCGCCCCATAAAATAAGCAGGTGCCTGTAACCGGAAGGTGAAGCCAATGGCCTCTCGCACAAACATGAACTCCAGTTTGGAGTTCTGCAGCGTTTCATCCGAAGAAACACCGGATTTTGTTCGCTGGTTCTACGAAGAACTTGCACAGGGGCACTTCTTCCTCGCGTTTCAACCGATCATGTCGGTCGAATCGAATACGAATCTGTACTACGAGGGGCTGCTGAGGCACTGTGATGGGCCAATGAGACTCAACCCGTTTCCGGTACTGGAAGAACGGAACTGCATCAGGGCGCTCGATCATTGCGTCGTGTCGAGTATTCTCGGCCAACTGAGAAAGTATCCGACCATGCACCTGGGCTGCAACATATCGGCGCAAAGTGCGGTGCTGGACGAACGATGGAGCTGCATCATTTCACAGCTGCGAGCCGAGCCAGGCCTGGCCCAAAGGCTCGTCATTGAAATAACCGAAAGCGCCTCCTCCAATCACGGCGCGGCCGCGGAGTTCGTCATTCGCATGCGAAGCCTGGGTTGCATGTTGGCGGTTGACGACTTTGGCTCCGGATTCAGCACCCTCGAGTTCATCCGCACAGCATCGCCGGACATCATAAAAATCGACAAGGGCTACTTGCAGCGTGCTCGGACTTGCGACGTGGCTGGCGAGGCATTCCGGCATCTTGTGGGGCTGTGCAAAACCCTGGCGCCCCATGTGATCGCCGAGGGCGTGGAGTTCGAGGGTGATACCGGACGCCTGATGGACTGCGCTGCCACCTGGATGCAGGGCTTTCTGGTCGGCAGGCCCCAGCGCCTTTTGCCCGGAACCTCCACTGAGTGCGTGATCGAAAACCATCCGGCCTGAGGCAACTTCCACCGGTCCCCTGGCGATCTTGCCATTGTCCGGCTTCTGACGACTGAATCGAGGTAAAGAATCTTGCTGCGAAAAATGAAAATCGCCAATCGGATCCTGCTGTGCTTCTGCTCGATCGTCCTGATTGTCTTGTTGCTGGGTCTCTTTGGCCTGATGCAGATCGCCAAGGTGAGAGAGGAAGGCCAGAAGATCGAAAATGATGCCTTGCCCGGCATCGCGCTGGGTGACGATATCGCGCTGGCGTTCTCGAACACCAGGACCGACGTGGTTCGCTTGTTGTCGGTGGACCCGGCGGCATTACCCGAGGCTTATGCGAAAGTTCAGGAAAAGCAGAAGCTGTTCAATACGGCCGTCGACTTGTATCGCCCCCTTATCACCACTGCCGAGGAAAAGTCGGCGGTCGACAGCATTGTCCAGCTGTTCACCACGTACGGCACAAACACGGAAGCGGGCTATAACCTGTTGAAGGCCGGCAAACACGAAGAGGCCCAAGAGATCATCATCGACAAGATGGTGGCGATCGCCGGACAGATCAAGGAGCAGTTGAAAAAACTCGAAACGATAAACGACGACTCCAAGGCAAGATCGTCCGCTGCCGCTGAAGCCGCCTACCATAGCGCTCAATGGGTGATCGGCATCGTGCTGCTCCTGTCGCTCCTGTATACGCTGATCCTCGCCTGGCGATTGATCCACAGCCTGGCGGGCCCCATCGGTCAGGCCCTGGGCAGCTCGGAAAAGATCGCTTCCGGCGACCTGCGACAGTTCGCGACGGACATCGACGGTGTCGATGAGGCCGCCCTGCTGCTCCAGTCGATGGAACGCATGCGCGGCAATCTGCACACGATGCTCCAACAGATAGGCGCTGCCGCCAACCAGCTCGGATCCGCGGCGGAAGAACTCAATGCGCTGATGCGCGACAGCCATGCAGACCTGAACTCACAGAACATCGAAATCGAGATGGCGGTCACCGCCGTCACGGAAATGACCCAGGCCGTGGAGGAAGTGGCGCGCAACGCGGCCTCGACCTCCGAAGCGTCGCGCGCCTCGAGCAGCGCCGCGCGCTCAGGGCAGGAGGAACTCACGGTGACCCTGGGCTCGATCAGCCACCTGGTACACAACGTGGGTGACGCATCCGCCCAGGCGCAACTGCTTTCGGGCCACACCCAGGCGATCAGCAAGGTACTGGAAGTCATTCGCGCCGTGTCCGAGCAGACCAACCTGCTGGCCCTCAACGCCGCGATCGAAGCGGCCCGGGCAGGTGAAGCCGGCAGGGGATTCGCCGTGGTCGCCGACGAGGTACGTGGCCTGGCACACCGTACCGGCGAGTCCACCCGGGAAATCGAAAGCATGATCGAACAGGTGCATGTCGGTACGCACAACACGGTCAAGGCCCTCGAACTCAGCACCTCGCAGGCCGAGCAGACCCACAGCCAGGCGACCTCCGCCAATCAGGCCCTGTCGAGCATCGTCAAGTCGGTGGCGGAGATCGATGAACGCAACCTGGTGATCGCCAGTGCCTCGGAGGAACAGGCTCAGGTCGCCCGGGAGGTCGACCAGAACCTGGTGCGCATTCGCGACCTTTCCGCCCAGTCCGCCGTGCGTGCCAGCCAGACCACCGGGGCGAGCGAGGCGCTGGCGCAGTTGGCCGGCGAGCTGAATGGGACGATCGGGCGGTTTACGCTCTGAGTGAGCAGCACGCGAGGTTGAGCGGGCAAGCATTCGCAAGCACAAGGAACGTGCTGATCGTGCATGGCCAGACGGCGGAAGCCTTGTCCGGCGCAGAGCATCGGTCAAACCTTGAAGCGCTTGATCAGTTGATCCAACTCTCGCGCCAGATGGTCGAGATCCTGACTCATCTCATTATTCTGCGCCGTCATGCCCTGCGTCTGACTGATGTGACGGGATATTTGCGTCAGACTCTGGTTCACTTCTGCGCTGATACTCGATTGCTCTTCGGCGGCCGTCGCAATCTGATTGTTCATACCGGTAATGTCCGATACGGCCTGACTCACGCCTGACAGGATCTGCCCCGTGCCATTGGCCTTGGCCACCGCCACTTCACTCACCTTGATACTGTTCTGCATGGCCAGCACCGCGGCGCGTGAGCCCTGCTGCAACTGACTGATTTTTGCCTGGATTTCTTGTGTGCTCGTTTGAGTGCGCGATGCCAGCGAACGGACTTCATCGGCGACCACGGCAAAACCGCGCCCCTGCTCGCCCGCACGGGCGGCTTCTATCGCGGCGTTCAAGGCGAGCAGATTGGTCTGCTCGGCGATCGCACGAATGACATCGAGAATGGAACCGATGGACTCGACGTCCTGACCGAGCGTCTGAATGTCTTGTGCCGCCGTCTCGATATCGGCGGCCAGGCCACCGATCGACTGGATCGTCTCATCGACGTTGAGCTGGATGGCGCGGGCCTGCTCATCGGTATCACGTGTCATCCGGGCAGCGCCTTGCGCTGACTCCGCAACATTGTGAGTGGCTTGCGCCATCTGCTCCATCGCGTGAGCGACCTGTTCGGCATCGGCATTTTGACGGACCAGGGCATCAGCTGCCTGTTGAGTGCTATGACGCAACTGATCGTTGCGCTCTTGCAGGGCATGCACACAACGCGTCAAGTCCAGAATCATGTCGCGAATCTTGCTGACGAACAGGTTGAAGGCATTCGCCATCGCGGCTGTTTCCTGATTGCCATCAACCGGCAGATGATGCGTCAAATCCCCATCTTCGGAGGCCAGCAGCTGCAGGTTGTTCGTCAGCAGCCGGATAGGACGCACAAGCGAAGCCGCCACCCAAGAAGCCAGAGCGGCGAGAGCAACCAACAGCACGGCCAGTGTCAGCCATTGCTTGATGCGCATCTCATCCAGCGCCTTCTGCTGTTGCTGCATCTGATCATTGATCAGGGCATCGACACCATCAATGTAAAAACCGGCGCCAAGCGTCCAACCCCATTTTTCCAGATAACGAGAGTAGGACAACTTCGGGTAGGACACGCTGTCGCCCGGCTTGGGAAAGTAATAGGTGACAAAGTCGCCGCCGCGCTTGGCCGCACCAATCAACTCGCGGATCAGGTAAACACCGTTGGTGTCCTTCAGATCCCAAAAATTCTTACCCTCGTCTTTCCCGGCCAGAAAGACACGATCGCCCTTGTCGGTATAGGCGAAGAAGTAACCGTCGTTGCCATAGCGCAACGCCCGCAAACGATCGGCGGCTTCTTTCTTGACCTCGGGAGACTGGGCATCAGGGCTTTCATAGAGCGGTTTGATCGCCGTGAAGGCGATATCCATGTAATGCAGCAACTCGTCCTTTCGCGTCTTCAACAAGTTCTGGCGGGTTTCTTCCAAGCTGCGCTCGCTCAAGGCCTTTTGCTCGGAAATGGCCTGGAACTGTACGACAAGAGCGGTGAAAAATGCGGGAATGATGGCCAGCATCAAGACCTTATTACGAATGTTCCATTTCATGCGTGCCGCCAATTATTAATATTATGATGCAGACTGTATCGGCAGATTGGGAAAATCTTGAACTGAACCCAGGCGGGTACAGACACGGAAGTGGCATCGTCGAGGCTGACTTCCACAGCACGGCACAGACAACGAATCGTCTAGACACACAATGGCGCCCAGCCTCCCTCCCCCACTCGACTAGCCTTCCAATACTGGGAGACCTTCGGGTCTGCCGGATTCCTTTTGCTCCGGTTCGCCAACCCGCGTACAGCTGCCACCCAATCGTTTGGCGACGGTTATCGGCAGCCCTGCAAGCAAAAGGGGCTGTCTCGATGAATAACGCTGAAACCCACCTGGTTCCTCACGTCTTCACCCGTAACAAATTCAACCTACACGCGCTTCTGCTGCACTGGAACAACCAGCCGTGGATTCGGTTGCAAGACGTTCCTCATATGCTGCCGGTGGGAGAGCAACTGCCAGATATACACAGAAAACCATGGTGGAAACGTGCATCACGACTGTTTCCACCGTTTTCCTGAAGATCGAACGCGGCCCTTCAAAGCGAAACAGCGAGGACATCTGTCATGTCCTCGCCAGCATGCGGTAATCAAAAACCGTATGCCTATAGACATACAAAAATGCTCACCCTGCGCCTATAAGCTATCGAAAACGCGGTTTCACCCACCGAAGAGCGTCCCGCCTTCCAAGAGGCTCGTTCAGTCAATTCATTCAGGATGTGTGCATTGGGCGATTGTGGCCCACCGACTCAGCCAGCCGACGTCAGGATGGCAACAGTCCGGATTTGAACAAACGCGCTGATGGAAAAATCAACAAGCGGTATTACCTGGAGGCCGGCCACCATAGAAGGCGTGGTCTATGACCTGAGCCATCTGGCGCCACATCTCTGGGAGGTCACCTTACCCTCCAAAGGTGACAAACCCAGCCTGACGCTACAGGTGAATGTAACCTACGGACTGCACTGCTTCTCACGCACCGCCGAGGCCAATGAACAGGTTCATCCAGAGAGCTGGTATGCGGATTCGCGCGAAAAGCGAGTGTTCTGCCGGCTTCGCTGGGAGCTATCGAAGCAACTGCCCGACATCATCGCCACCTTGAGAACACGCAGGTGCATGCACACTGGCCGAGAGGAGTTCGTGACCGTTGAGGTCGTGCATGAAGGGCGCGCATTCGACTACGCAGTCTTCTTTACCGTCAGCAGGGCCAAGAAAGCCGAAGGCGCTCACCTGAACCTTTTCGTGAACAGCGCACACGAACGCTACGATCCGTTGAAGTACACGAAGCCGATCAGATTCGACTTCATCCTGCTGAACCGGTTTCAGGGCAAAGAGATCAAAGTGCCACGCTGAAAAAGAAAAACCCCCGCAAATGCGGGGGCCTTCTTTAATCCGGAATCTCTTGGTTATCCCACTCTATGGTGCGGACCTCTTGCGAGGTGGATGGACGCTTTCACCGGTCAGCGCTACCTTTTCAGTGGGTCCATTATTCAACTATTGGTTGATAAGTTAAAGGGCCGTTGATCATTTCACATCATCCGGAATCACTTTGCTGCCCCTTGTGGGAGGCGGCTTGCTGCGGGCGGCGTTTCGACGATCCGCCGAAGGCGGCCATCCAGCAAAATCTCCAGAAGCAGAAAGGACGCCATCGCCAGCAAGCCGGCTCCTACAGGGAATTGCGGTGGGCTCGCTGCCTCAGTGCTACAGGCATAGCGCCATTCATGGGCGTTTTTTCTGGACACACAAAAGCCCTCAACCCTCCCCCTCACTCGACTAGCCTTCCAGAACCGCAACAAATCCGCCTCACGTTCAAGGAAGGAACATGTCCCTGGCCATCGTCCACAGCCGCGCCCAGGTCGGTGTGGAAGCTCCTGCCGTCACGGTCGAAACCCATCTCGCCAACGGCCTGCCCAGCCTGACCCTGGTCGGGCTGCCTGAAACCGCCGTGAAGGAAAGCAAGGACCGCGTGCGCAGTGCGATCCTCAATTCGGCCCTCGACTTTCCCGCCCGGCGCATCACCCTGAACCTCGCGCCAGCGGACCTGCCCAAGGACGGCGGACGCTTTGACCTGGCCATCGCCCTGGGCATTCTCGCCGCCAGCGTGCAGGTGCCGGCGTTGGCGCTGGACAGCATCGAGTGCCTGGGCGAGCTGGCGCTCTCCGGCGCCATTCGCCCGGTACAAGGCGTGTTGCCGGCAGCCCTGGCCGCCCGCGCCGCCGGACGGACGCTGGTGGTGCCGCTGACCAATGCCGAGGAAGCCTCGCTGGCCAGCGGACTGACGGTGATTGCCGTCGATCATCTGCTGCAACTGGTCGCCCATCTCAACGGCCACGCGCCGATCAAGCCGTTCGAGTCCAACGGCCTGCTGCACCAGGCCAAGCCCTACCCGGACCTGAGTGACGTACAGGGTCAACTCGCCGCCAAGCGTGCCCTGCTGATCGCCGCCGCCGGCGCGCATAATCTCTTGTTCAGCGGCCCGCCCGGTACCGGCAAGACACTGCTCGCCAGCCGACTGCCCGGGCTGTTGCCGCCGCTGGATGAACATGAGGCCCTGGAAGTGGCGGCCATCCAGTCGGTCGCCAGCCATGTGCCCTTGACCCATTGGCCACAGAGGCCGTTTCGCCAGCCCCACCACTCCGCATCCGGGCCGGCGCTGGTCGGTGGTGGAACAAGACCGCGTCCTGGCGAGATCACCCTCGCCCATCATGGCGTGCTGTTTCTCGATGAACTGCCGGAGTTCGACCGCAAGGTGCTGGAAGTGCTGCGCGAACCACTGGAGTCGGGCCATATCGTGATTTCCCGCGCTCGCGACCGGGTGCGTTTTCCCGCTCGATTCCAGTTGGTGGCGGCGATGAATCCGTGCCCCTGTGGATATCTTGGCGACCCGACCAACCTTTGCCGCTGCACGCCGGAACAGATCCAGCGCTATCGCAACAAGCTGTCGGGCCCGCTGCTGGACCGCATCGACCTGCACCTGACCGTGGCCCGCGAGGCCACGGCGTTGAACCCGGTCAAGGAGCCGGGAAACACCACGACCAAGGCGGCCGAGCGAGTTGCAGAAGCCCGGCAGCGCCAACAACAGCGCCAGGGCTGTGCCAACGCCTTTCTCGATCTGGAGGGTTTGCGCCAGCACTGCACGTTATCCACAACCGATGAAACCTGGCTGGAGACAGCCTGCGAGCGCCTGACCCTGTCGCTGCGGGCCGCGCATCGGTTGCTGAAGGTGGCAAGGACGTTGGCGGATCTGGAGCAGGTGGAGATGATCAGCCGGGAGCATCTGGCCGAGGCGTTGCAGTATCGGCCCGGTAGTGCCTGAGATGGCCGGGATAGTGGCTGGTACTGCGGTGAGGTTGAAGGCCTATTCGCGGGCAAGCCGCGCTCCTACAGTGCCGAGTCGTATATAAGGTCCATGTACGACTCGGCACTGTAGGAGCGCGGCTTGCCCGCGAATGGATCTAAAGACCGACGCCGCCTCAACGGAACCGATCAACCTCCTGCCGCAACTCCGCCGCCAGCATTTCCAGTTCGCGCGCGGTCTGGGCCAGGTTGGAGACCACTTCGCGCTGTTCGCTGTTGGCCAGGGCGATGCTCTGCAGGTTACTGCTGAGCAGGGTGGCGGTGCTGCTCTGTTCCTGGGTAGCGGTGGTGATGGCCGCGAATTGCTGGCCGGCCGAGCGGCTCTGTTCGTCGATGCGCTGCAGCGCCGAGGCGACGTTGGCGTTGCGCGACAGACCTTCCTGCATCAGCGCGTTACCCTGCTCCATGGTCTGGATGGCATGGCCGGTTTCCTGCTGGATGCTGTGGATCATGCTGGAGATTTCATCCGTCGCCTCGCGGGTACGGCCCGCCAGGCTGCGCACCTCGTCGGCGACCACGGCAAAACCACGCCCCTGTTCGCCGGCGCGGGCGGCTTCGATGGCGGCGTTGAGCGCCAGCAGGTTGGTCTGCTCGGCAATCGAGGTGATCACGCCGACGATGCCGCCGATTTCCTGAGAGCGCTGGCCGAGGGTGTTGATCACCGTCGCCGTGCTGCCCAGCGCGGCAGCGATCTGCTCCAGGGACGATGACGCCTCTTCCATCGAACTGCGACCAATGCGCGTCTGCTGGGCGTTTTCCTGGGCCAGACGCTCGGTGTTGCTCATGTTGTCGGCGATATTCAGCGAGGTGGCGCTGAACTCCTCGACCGCACCGGCCATGCTGGTGATTTCGCCGGACTGCTGCTCCATGCCTTCGTAGGCGCCGCTCGACAGGCCGGACAGGGCCTGGGCACGACCGTTGACTTCCTGGGCGGCCTTGCGGATGTGCTCGACCATGGTCGACAGCGCCTGGCCCATCTGGTTGAAGCTGGCGGCCAGTTGGCCGATTTCGTCGTGGCTCGACACATTCAACCGTACGCTCAAGTCGCCCGCGCCCAAGGCCTGAGCCTGGCGCACCAGGTCACCCAGGGGACGCAGCTTGCTGCGCAGCAGCCAGACCGCCGCCGCGACCGCCAGCAGCATCGCCAGCAGGCTGCCCAGCACCAGGCGGATACCGACGCTCCAGGTCACTTCGCTGATTTCAGCCTTGGGCATGCTCGCCACCACCGACCACGGACCATCGTCGAAAGGCACTGCGACGCTGTAGATGTCGTCGCTCTTGTCGCTCCAGAAACGTCCCTGGCCCGGCTGTTTGGCCAGGTCGGCGATCACCTTGGCCGCCTGCTCGGGGTCGTTCACCGCGGCCGGCGCCACCAGCCAGCGCTTCTGCTCGTCGAGCAGCGCCAGGGAGCCGGTGGTGCCGATGCGGAAGCGCTTGAGGTTGTCGAACTGCGCCTTCTGCGCATCGGTGTAGTCGAAACCGACGAACAGGACCGCGAATACCTTGCCGCTGCTGTCGCGCACCGGGGTGTACTGGGTCATGTAGTAACGGTCGAAGAGCAAGGCGCGGCCGACATAGCTCTGGCCCGCCATCAGCTTGGCATAGGCCGGATGCTGGTGGTCGAGCAGGGTACCGATGGCGCGGCTGCCGTCCTGCTTGGTCAGGGAGGTGCTGACGCGGATGAAGTCGTCGCCACTGCGCACGAACAGGGTCGCGACCCCTGCGGTCATCTGCTTGAATTCGTCGACTTCGCTGAAGTCATTGTTGAGCAGACTGTCGCGCAGGTACAGGCCCGGAGCCTGGGTCCCGGCCACACTGACCGGCGCATCGGTGCGCACGCTCAGGCCACTGCTGAAGCGCTTCTCGAACAGCCCGCTCAGGCGCTGGGTGCTTTCGCGCAAGGTGCCGTGGAAAGTGTTCAACTGGTCGGCCAGCAGGCGCGCTTCGCTGGCCAGATGCTCTTCGCGGGTATCGAGGTTGGCCGAATCCAGCGAGCGCAGGGCAAATACGGCACTGCCGCTGATCACCACCGCCAGGATGACGGAGAGCGCAAGACCGAGCTGCGTGGCAATTCGGGCACGGGGTTGAGGCATGAACAGCTCCTGACCGAGTGGCCGGGTCATCCTTATCCCATGGCCCTACCCGGCTTTTTTTAATAGTTGAGTCGTGAGAGGCCTTTCTGAACGAAGGTTCCATGTCGCTACAGTCGGCTGCTCCTACAGATACTTGAGCAAATCGGAGGGATATTTGCCAGAAATCTGACCGAAGGGTTGTGCGCTCAGCCCAGGCGTTCGACCTGAGGCAGCTCCATGGCGGCCACCTCGCCTTGCAGAAAGTCGCTCAGGCGGCGCAGGCGCTCGCCGCCGGGGCGGGTTTTCGGCCACACCAGGTAATAGTTTTCGCCACTGGCCACGGCGGTCGGCCAGGGCAAGCTCAGGCGTCCCTGGGCGACGTCCTCGGCCACCATCAGCAGGTCGCCCATGGACACACCATAGCCACGGGCCGCGGCAATCATCCCCAGTTCCAGGGTATCGAACACCTGGCCACCCTTGAGGGAGATGCGATCGGACAGACCCATGCGCTCCAACCAGTTACGCCAGTCGCGACGGTCCGGCGTCGGATGCAGCAGTTCGGTGGCGGCCAGGCGTTCGACATCCCAGGGCTGGTCGTTGAGCAGGGCCGGTGCGCCCACCGGGATCAGCCATTCGGAGAACAGGTAGCTGGATTCCCAGTCCGGCGGAAAATGCCCGACGCCCAGCAGCACCGCGCAATCGAACGGCTCCTGGTTGAAGTCGACATTGTCGACGTCCATCCAGGCGCTGGTCAGCTGGACTTCGTTGCCTTTCTGCAGGTGCCGGAAACGGCTGATGCGGGCCAGCAGCCAGCGCATGGTCAGGGTCGACGGCGCCTTCATGCGCAGGATGTCATCCTCGGTGCGCAAGGTATCGCAGGCCCGCTCCAGCGCGCCGAACCCCTCGCGAATGCCCGGCAGCAGCAGCCGCGCGGCTTCCGTCAGTTGCAGGTTGCGGCCGTTGCGCTGGAACAGCCGGCAGGCGAAGTGCTCCTCCAGGGTGCGGATATGCCGGCTGACCGCGCTCTGGGTAATCGACAGCTCTTGCGCCGCCCGGGTGAACGAGCTGTAGCGCGCCGCCGCTTCAAAGGCGCGCAGGGCATAGAGAGGGGGCAGACGGCGGGACATCGGGGACCTTCCGAAAACGGGATGGAACAGCATCTGGCAGAAACTTCAGCATGAGTTTTTATCATGCGAGCAATCGTTTTTATCCCTTTGTGCAAAGCCATGCAAGCGCCGAGAATCCATCCTTTGACCCTCCTGCCACTCTGCGAGTCCGATGATCATGCAGCATCCAGCACGTACCGAACTAGGGGCCATCCTGCGGCTGTCCGGGCCGTTGATCGCCTCGCAGTTGGCGCACATGCTGATGGTGCTGACCGACACCCTGATGATGGCCCGGCTCAGTCCCGAAGCCCTGGCCGGCGGTGGCCTGGGCGCGGCGAGCTATTCGTTCGTGTCGATCTTCTGCCTCGGGGTGATCGCCGCGGTCGGCACTCTGGTCGCCATCCGCCATGGTGCCGGGGATACGCAAGGCGTCGCCCGCCTGGCCCAGGCCGGGCTCTGGTTGGCCTGGGCCATGGCACTGGGGGCCGGCCTGCTGCTGTGGAACCTCAAGCCGCTCCTGCTGCTGTTCGGCCAGACGCCGAGCAACGTGCAGGCCGCCGGCCAGTTCCTGCTGGCGCTGCCCTTCGCCCTGCCCGGCTACCTGAGCTTCATGGCCCTGCGCGGCTTCACCAGTGCGCTGGGGCGGGCCACGCCGGTGATGGTGATCAGCTTGTGCGCAACCGTGGCCAACTTCCTGCTCAACTATGCGCTGATCACCGGCATGTTCGGCCTGCCACGCTTGGGCCTGACCGGCATCGGCCTGGTCACGGCCATCGTCGCCAATTGCATGGCGCTGGCCCTGGCCTGGCACATTCGCCGGCATGCGGCGTATCGCGATTATCCGTTGCTGCGGGGCCTGTCGCGGCCGAACGGGCAGTACCTGCGCGAACTGTGGCGGCTGGGCCTGCCGATTGGCGGGGCCC
>NZ_AQOH01000011.1 GCF_000364705.1 Pseudomonas fuscovaginae SE-1
CAGGGCCGCTTCGCGCCCCAGCGCGGGCAAGCCCGCTCGCCACGAGGGGCCGGTGTCACAAGGGCGCTACCGGGGGTCAGAACCGCTCCAGGTTCCGGCTCGGCGCCTGGCGCTCCTGGGGCTTTGGCTTGTAGGCGCAATAGCCCGGGCGCGGGCCGATCTTCGGATGGTTGCGGCAGGTGTCCGGGCGCTTGTCGTAGATGGTGCACAGCCGGGTCTTGCGGTCCAGGTACAGGCAATCGTTGTTGCTCATGCGCTGCAGGGTGAAGATCTCCGACTTCTGGTTGTAGCGCTCGACGATCCCTTCCTTCTGCAGGCGCTTGGCGATGTTCTTCGCCGGCTCGCCACGCTCGAACTCATCGACGATGCCGATGCGGATCAGGTCCTTGATCTTCACTTCCACGGGCAAGGTGCAGCAGCTGGACATGCAGCCGCCACACATGTGGCTGGAGTACTTCTGCCAGGTTTCCAGGCGGTCGAGCTCTGCGGCTGCGATCAGGGTCGGTTTCATCAGGTGGCGTCCAGGGGGTGTATCGGGCGCGCGATCATACCGGGGCCTGTGGATTTGTGAACAACCTTTTGACGGTTTTTCGCACAATCGCGGATCTACCAGGAAATTTTTCGCGAATCCGGGTCTTGAGCGGCCCCTCGAATTTACCGGCCTTGGCCACTTCGAGTGGAAAAAACCCCGAACCAGAGCCATCACCCTGTGTCGAACCGACTAGGCTCAGACAACTCGTCCCTTAAATTGTCCATCTCGCTAGAGGTCGCATCGATGTCTCAGGAAACGCTTGTCCGTGAAACTGAGGTGGCTGCCTTTCGTGCCGCCGTCCTTGCCAAACTTACCTATGCAGTGGGTAAGGACCCCGACCATGCCTTCGATCATGACTGGTTCGAGGCGATTGCCCTGGCCGCCCGCGACCATATGGTCGAGCACTGGATGGATCACACGCGACAGATCTACCGCAAGGGGCAGAAGCGGGTCTATTACCTTTCCCTGGAGTTCCTCATCGGCCGCCTGCTGTACGACAGCCTGAGTAACCTCGGCCTGCTGGATATCGCCCGCGAGGCGCTGGTGGACCTCGGCGTCGACCTGGAGCGGATCCGCCTGCTGGAGCCCGACGCGGCGCTCGGCAACGGTGGCCTGGGGCGGTTGGCGGCGTGCTTCATGGAAAGCATGTCGACCCTCGGTATCGCCGGCCACGGCTACGGCATTCGCTACGAGCACGGGCTGTTCCGCCAGGCGGTCGTCGACGGCTGGCAGCAGGAGCAGACCGAGAACTGGCTGGACTTCGGCAACCCCTGGGAGTTCGAGCGTGCCGAAGTGATCTACCCGGTCGGCTTCGGGGGCAGCGTCGAAACCGTGCACGACGAGACCGGCCAGGCCCGCCAGGTCTGGTGGCCGGCGGAGACCGTGCGGGCGGTGGCCTACGACACGCCGGTGGTCGGTTGGCGCGGGGCCAGTGTGAATACCCTGCGCCTGTGGCGGGCACGAGCCACGGAAGAACTGCACCTGGAGCGCTTCAACGCCGGCGACCACCTCGGCGCGGTGGCCGAGGTGGCCAGGGCGGAAAGCATCTCCCGCGTGCTCTACCCGGCGGACAGCACCGAGGCCGGCCAGGAATTGCGGCTGCGCCAGGAGTATTTCTTCGTCTCTGCCTCGCTGCAGGACCTGCTGCGCCGGCACAAGAACATGCACGATTCGGTGCTCAGTCTCGGCGAACACGCGGCAATCCAGCTGAACGACACCCACCCCTCGATCGCCGTCGCCGAACTGATGCGGCAACTGGTCGACCTGCATGGCGTGACTTGGGACGCGGCCTGGCAGGTCACCGTCGAGACGCTTTCCTACACCAACCACACCCTGCTGCCGGAAGCCCTGGAAACCTGGCCGGTGGGCCTGATGGAGCGCATGCTGCCGCGGCACATGCAGATCATTTACCTGATCAACGCCCAGCATATCGACGCGCTGCGGGCCAAGGGCATTCACGACTTCGACGTGCTGCGCTCGGTGTCGCTGATCGAGGAGGACAACGGTCGCCGGGTGCGCATGGGCAACCTGGCGTTCCTGGGCTCCCACAGCGTCAACGGCGTGTCCGGCCTGCATACGCAACTGATGCGCAGCACGGTGTTCTCTGAACTGCACAAGCTCTATCCGGACCGGATCAACAACAAGACCAACGGCATCACCTTCCGCCGCTGGCTCTACCAGGCCAACCCGCGACTGACCGAGATGATGGTCGACGCCCTCGGCCCCGAAGTGCTCGACCGCCCCGAGGAACTGCTGCTGGGCCTGGAGCCGTTCGCCGAGAAGGCCGGCTTTCGCAAGCAGTTCGCCGAGCAGCGTCTGCACAACAAGCGCGCTCTGGCGGCGCTGATCCAGGAACGCCTGGGCATTGCGGTCAATCCGGCGGCGATGTTCGATGTGCAGGTCAAGCGGATCCACGAGTACAAGCGCCAACTGCTCAACCTGCTGCACACCGTGGCGCTGTACCAGGCGATCCGCGCCGAGCCGGAAACCGACTGGGTGCCACGGGTGAAGATCTTCGCCGGCAAGGCGGCCGCGAGTTATCACCAGGCCAAGCTGATCATCAAGCTGACCAACGACATCGCCCGTACGGTGAACAACGACCCGACCGTGCGCGGCCTGCTCAAGGTGGTGTTCCTGCCCAACTACAACGTCAGCCTGGCGGAGAGCATCATTCCCGCCGCCGACCTGTCGGAGCAGATTTCCACCGCCGGCTTCGAGGCCTCGGGCACCAGCAACATGAAGTTCGGCCTCAATGGCGCGCTGACCATCGGCACGATGGACGGTGCCAACGTGGAGATGTGCGAGAGGGTTGGTCAGGAGCACATGTTCATCTTCGGCCTCAGTGCCCAGCAGGTCGAGTCGCGCAAGCGTAACGGCGAGTTCAGCGCGGTGCAGGACGTGGCGGCCTCCCATCGGCTCAATGACGTGCTGCAGGCCATTCGTGGCGGGGTGTTTTCCCCGGACGATCCGGCGCGCTATGTCGGCCTGGTCGATTCGCTGATCGACTATGACCGCTTCCTGGTCTGTGCCGACTTCGACACCTACTGGGCCGCCCAGGCCAAGGTCGAGGCGCACTGGCACGACAGCAAGGAATGGTGGCGCTCCGCTGTACTGAATAGCGCCCGGATGGGCTGGTTCTCCTCGGACAGGACCATCCGTGAATACGCCACCGAGATTTGGAAGGCGCTTGAGTAATCTTTTGCAATAAGTTGTGAGGCCGACCCCACTACGGTGGGGCCGGATCGATATACTACGCGGCAGATTGGTCGGGGCTCGCCCGTCCATGTGCTGAAAAACACTGCCTACTGGTGGGAGCCGGCTCCCACGGGGGCAGGCGTGTCGTGACGCCGCCTAGGGATATCGTGCATGCAATGGATCTTAATGCTGATCGGATTGGTGTGGGGCTGGATGATCGATGATCTCCTCTTCGACGGCCTGATCGGCGCATTGTTCGGTTTAGTCATCGGTCAGGCGTTTCGCCTTGGCAGCCTGGCCCGTCATGCCTCCGACCAGGAGGCCCGCCTGCAGCAGGCGCAACAGGCCCTGGCCACCCTCGAACAGCGGGTTCGTGAGCTGGAGGTGGCTGGCGTGGCCCCAAGTGAGCCGCCTGTCGCCGTCGCCGAGCCCACTCCGGTGGTCGTCGACGAAACACCTGTCGCCGCCAACCAGACTGCCGAGCCGATCGTCGAGCCGGTTTCTCAAGGGCTGCTTGCTGAGCCCGAACTGATCTGGGAACTGCCGCCGGAACTGCAGGAGCCTTCGCCGCGTAATGAGCCCCAGGCCGTACGCCCAGAAGTCGATGCCTGGACGCCGCCGTCGGTCGAGGCCCGCGAGCCGGTCGCGCCGCCTGTTCCACCGACCCCTCGCGAACCGAACCTGATCGAGCGTGCCGTGGCAGGCGCCCGCAACTGGCTGTTCGGTGGCAACACCGTGCTGCGGGTCGGCGTACTGCTGCTGTTCCTCGGCCTGGCGTTCCTGTTGCGTTACGCCACCGAAGGCATGGTGGTGCCGATCGAGCTGCGTTACGCCGGGGTCGCCGGTTGTGCCCTGGGCCTGCTCGGCCTGGGCTGGTGGTTGCGCCTGCGCAACGGCAACTACGGGCTGATGCTGCAGGGCACGGGGATCGCGGTGCTGTACCTGACGGTATTCGCCGCGATGCGCCTGCACCCGTTGCTCGATCCCTCCGCCGCCCTTGGCCTGCTGGTGGCGGTCACGGTGTTCTCGGCGATTCTCGCCGTAACCCAGGACGCCCTCGGGCTGGCTGCCGCGGCGGCGCTGGGCGGCTTTGCCGCGCCGATCCTGACGTCCACCGGCTCCGGCAACCATGTCGCCCTTTTCAGCTATTTCATCCTGCTCAACAGCGGCATCCTGGCGATCGCCTGGTTCAAGGCCTGGCGCCTGCTCAACCTGATCGGTTTCGTCGGCACCTTCGGCATCGGCTTAGCCTGGGGCCTGCGCTCCTACCAGCCGGAGCTGCTGTGGAGCACCGAGCCGTTCCTGGTGCTGTTCTTCTTCATGTACCTGGCCATCGGCCTGCTGTTCGCCCGGCGCAAGCTGCGCGACATGGCCGGTGGGCCGCAGGATGAGAGTCGCGAAGGGTTGCTGCGCTGGTCGGCGCGCCAGGGCGACTACGTTGATGGCTCGATGCTGTTCGGTCCGCCGCTGGTGGGCTTTGGCCTGCAGTTCGCGCTGGTCCAGCACCTGGAGTTCGCGGCGGCCTTCAGCGCCCTGGCGCTGGGGGTCATCTACATGGGCCTTGCCCGTCTGCTGATGGGCGGCCGGGCGTTGCTGCTGGCGGAAACCTGCCTGGCGTTGGGCGTGATCTTTGCCAGCCTGGCGATTCCATTGGGCCTCGACGCACGCTGGACCACGGCGGCCTGGGCGGTCGAAGGCGCGGGTATGTTCTGGCTGGGCCTGCGCCAGCAGCGCCCGTTCGCGCGGATCTTCGCCTTGTTGCTGCAACTGGGCTCGGCGTTGGCATTCCTCGGCACCTTGCAGGCCGGCGAGCACAGCCTGCTCGACGCGGCACCGCTGGGTGCGTTGCTGCTCGGGTTGGCCCTGCTGTTCAGCTTCTGGCAACTGCGCCAGGCAGCGCCCGGGCAGGCAGCGGAGTGGGAGCGGCGTGGCACGCCGGTGCTGGGTTGTCTGGGCCTGGCCTTCCTCTACCTGCTGGCACCGTTGTTCTTCCTCAGCCAGGGCACGGCCATCAGTTGGGCGCTGGCGGGGCTGGCAACACTGTTTGCCGGCCTGCGCCTGCAATCGCGGGCATTCCTGTTCAGCGCGTTTGCCGTGCAGTTGCTCGGCGGTGCGCTGTTCCTGGCGCGGTTGCAGGGTGCCGAGGGCGAATCGTCGGCGGTGTTCAGTGCCGGTTGGAGCGGCTTGATGAGTGCTTCGCTGATCGGCCTGTCGTTGATCGGCGGGATGTTGCTGGCGGCACGCGACGAGATGGTGCGCAACGATGCCCGGCTGCTGCGGGCCTTGTCGGTGATCCTGCTGGCCGGCCTGGCGTTGATCAACCTGGCGGTGCTGTTCGTACTGCCCTGGGGCACGGCCAGTGGTGTCTGGGCCGCCAGCGGCCTGCTGATCATCTGGCTGAGCCTGTACCTGCGCCAGCGCCTGAGTTTCCTCTTCGGCCTGCTGTTGCAACTGATCGGTGGCGGGGCCTTCCTGCTCGAAGGGTCGGTGCAGTTCGGCGCGCTCGACAGCGATGGCCTGCGTCTGCTCGGCCACAGCGGTTTCTGGACGCCGCTGGTGCTCGGGTTGGCCGCCTTCGTCGGCGCCTGGCGCCTGCAGCGCGACAGCCTGCCGACGGTGTTCGATGCCCTGAGCCTGCGCCGCCTGTCCCAGGTGCTGCTGGTCTGGGGGACCGGCTGGTGGGCGCTGGCCTGGGCCGGTGAAGTCATGCTGTTCGCCGCGCCGTCCACTTGGGCGTCCTGGATGCTGGCAATCGCCACGGCCAGTGTGGCGCTTTGGGCACTCCTGGCGGTGCGCCTGCGCTGGCCTGACCTGGCCCGGTTGTGCACCCTGCTGGTGCCGGTGGCCGGGCTGATCCTGATGCTGGACTGGACTCTCATCTACAATCCGGCGGCGCGGTTCGGCTGGCTGGTTTGGCCGGCGCTGTTCGCCGTGCACCTGCTGTCGTTGCGCAAGTTGGCGCCGCAGTTGCCGGCACGGTTGTCGAGTGTCGCCCATGTGCTGGGTTGCTGGCTGATCCTCGGCGTGCTGGCGCTGGAGCTGCGCTACGGCCTGCTGTTGCTGTCGGAGCACTACAACGCCTGGCGCTGGTTGGGTTATGCGATCCTGCCGAGCCTTTACCTGGTGCTGATGGCCGCGCCGCGCGAGTGGCCGTGGCCGATTGCCGCCTACTCGCGCGAATACCGTCTGTACGCTGCCGCACCGCTGGCCTTGCTGATGCTCGGCTGGTTCTGGCTGGCGAACAGCTTCAGCGATGGTCACGCCGAGCCGCTGCCGTACGTGCCGCTGCTCAACCCGCTGGAACTGGGGCTGCTGTTCGCCCTGGGCAGTCTCTACATCTGGTCGCGCAGCGCAGTGCCGCAACTGGGCGTGCGTGCCGCCCATGCCGAGCTGGCGGCCCAGGCGGTCTCGGGTCTGTCGCTGTTCGCCTTCGTCACGGCGCTGGTCATGCGCGCCGCGCACCATTGGGGCGGGGTGGATTTCGAACTCGATGCCTTGCTGGGATCGATGCTGGTACAGGCCGGCCTGTCGATTGCCTGGAGTCTGATCGCCCTGGGCCTGATGATCGGTGGCCACCTGCGCCATCGCCGTGAGGTCTGGCTGATCGGCGCGGCGCTGATCGCGGTGGTGGTGGCCAAGCTGTTCTTCGTCGAACTGAGCAACCGTGGCGGACTGGCGCGGATCGTCTCGTTCATCGGCGTGGGTGTGCTGATGCTGGTGGTGGGCTATTTCGCGCCGCTGCCACCCAAGCGTGCGGAGGCCGCAGCGGCCGACGAGCAAACGGAAGGAGTGTCGTCTTGATTCGCAAGTTGAGCCCGGGCTGCCTGGGCGTGGTGCTGCTGTGCCTGAGTGCATCGTTGCCGGCCCAGGAAAAGCCGGCGGACTACAGCACCCTGGTGCCCCTGACCCTGAGCGGTGAGGGCCCCTGGTACCGGCTGGAACTGCCGCTGGTCTTGCAGGCCCAGGCTCGCCAGGCCGAACTGAACGATGTCCGGGTGTTCAACTCGGCGGGTGAGCCGCAGGCCTATGCCCTGCTTCAGGAGCAGGCGCAATCGACCCAGCAGCGCAGCCAGACCGATGTGAAGTGGTTCCCGCTGTACAGTTCGGCCGATACGCCCCAGGCGGCGCCGAGCGTGCGGGTACAATCGACGACCGCCGGCACCCTGGTCGAAGTGACGCCTTCCAGCCAACTGGAGGCAGGTGAAGAGGTACTGCGTGGTTGGCTGCTCGATGCCAGTGCGATCAAGGCGCCGTTGCAGCAGTTGGTCCTCGACTGGACCAGCGAGCGCGACGGTTTTCAGCGTTTCAGCATCGAGGCCAGCGATGACCTGCAGCACTGGCAGTCCTGGGGGGATGGTCAGGTGGCGCGGCTGTCCTTCGCCGACGAGCGCATCGAACAACGCGAGGTGAGCCTGCCGGGCCAGTCGGCGCGTTACCTGCGCCTGCTGTGGCAATCGCCGCAGTCGGCACCGGTGTTGAATTCGGCGCAACTGGTGAGCAGCACCCGCAGTCTGTCGGCGTCACCGTTGGCCTGGTCGCAGCCGCTGGCCGGCAGTACCGTCAAGTCCGGCGAGTACACCTGGACGCTGCCGACCGCCTTGAACCTGGAGCAGGTCCGGATCGAGCTGGCCCAGCCCAACAGTCTGGCGCCGGCAAGCCTGTATGGACGGCGCAGCGGCAATGAGGCCTGGCAGGCGCTGGGTAGCGGGTTGCTCTATCGACTGAGCCAGGGTGGCGAGGACGTGCTGCGGGACACCCTGGAGCTTCCTGGCCACAGCGTTGCGCAACTGAAGCTGGTGGTCGACGAGCGTGGCGGTGGACTCGGCGCCACGGCTCCGGCACTGAGTTATGCCGTGCGACCGACGCAACTGGTGTTCCTGGCCCGGGGCAATGCGCCGTTCTCGTTGGCGCTGGGCAATCCGACGGTCGCCGCCGCGAACCTGCCCCTGTCGACGCTGATCCCCGACTATGGCCCGCACCGCCTGGCCTCGATCGGCAGAGCCACTCCGGGGGCGGCGCAGGTGGTTGCTCCATCGGCACCGGCCAGCACGGCGGCGCCCGCGACCGACTGGAAGAAGATCGGCTTGTGGATGGTGCTGTTACTGGGCGTGGCGGCACTGGGCGGCATGGCCTTCAGCCTGCTGCGCAAACCGCAGGCCTGAACCTGATCGTTCCCACGCTCTGCGTGGGAATGCAGCCCGTGACGCTCTGCGTCCCAAGAGCGGACGCAGAGCGTCCAGAGAGGCCTTCCCACGCGGAGCGTGGGAACGATCGGTCAAGATGAACACCTTTCAGTGTGGGAGCGGGCTTGCCCGCGAAGAGGCCCTTGTGCCTGGCACGAACGCTTGACCGAAGGCGCCAGGCAGTGCTTTTGGGCTACGCTGAAGCCGACCCGTGAACTCTCTGTGCGTCATCCGTGTCTGATCATGAGGATTTGCAGCGCGACTCGCGTTAAACTGCGCGGGTTTTCAAGCCCCCCCTTTCTCCGGAGCCATCCATGTCCCGCGTTACCCTGAGTCGCTTTTTGATTGAGCAGACCCGCAGCAACAACACGCCTGCCGATCTGCGTTTCCTGATCGAGGTGGTTGCGCGCGCCTGTAAGGAAATCAGCCACGCCGTCTCCAAGGGCGCGCTGGGTGGCGTCCTGGGCAGCATGGGGACCGAGAACGTGCAGGGCGAAGTGCAGAAGAAACTCGACGTGCTGTCCAACGAAATCCTGCTCGAAGCCAACGAGTGGGGCGGTCACCTGGCCGGCATGGCGTCCGAGGAAATGGACAATGCCTACCAGATTCCGGGCAAGTACCCGAAAGGTGCCTACCTGCTGGTATTCGACCCGCTGGACGGCTCGTCGAACATCGACATCAACGCCCCGGTCGGTACCATCTTCTCCGTACTGCGCTGCCCGAACGAATACCTGAGCCAGAACGAAGCCCTGAACGAAAAGGCCTTCCTGCAGCCGGGCACCCAGCAGGTCGCCGCCGGCTACGCGATCTATGGTCCGCAGACCATGCTGATCCTGACCCTGGGCAATGGCGTCAAGGGTTTCACCCTGGACCGTGAAATGGGCAGCTTCGTACTGACCCACGAGGACATCACCATCCCGGCCTCCACCCAGGAGTTCGCGATCAACATGTCCAACCAGCGCCACTGGGAAGCCCCGGTACAGCGTTATGTCGAAGAGCTGCTGGCTGGTGACACCGGTCCGCTGAAGAAGAACTACAACATGCGCTGGGTTGCCGCCATGGTCGCCGACGTGCACCGCATCCTGACCCGGGGTGGCCTGTTCATGTACCCGCGCGACAGCCGCGAGCCGTCCAAGCCGGGCAAGCTGCGCCTGATGTACGAAGCCAATCCGATGTCCTTCCTGATCGAGCAGGCGGGCGGTGCGTCCACCGACGGCCACCAGCGTATTCTCGACATCCAGCCCGAAGGCCTGCACCAGCGCGTGGCAGTGTTCCTGGGCTCGAAGGAAGAAGTGGAGCGGGTTACCGCTTACCACAAGGCGTAACCCATGTCCGCGCCCTGGCAGCCTCTGCTCGAATGGTGGTTCGGTTCAGCCGAAGCGCCCAGCGAGATCGAGGCTGGCAAGCGCCGGCTGTGGTTCGGCAAGCGTGACAGCCAGGACCGCGAGGCGCGCGAGCGCTTCGGCGACTGGGTCGAGCAGGCCCTGGCCGGCGGATTGACCGAATGGACGCAATGTCCGCAAGGTTGGCTGGCCGTGGTGCTGCTGCTCGATCAACTGCCGCGGATGATCTTTCGCGATACCCCCAGGGCCTTTTCCGGTGATGCCCGCGCCCAGGCGCTGGTCGCGCAGGGGATTGCCGCCGATTTCGACCGACAGTTGCCGGCGATGCAGCGTTCCTTCATCTACCTGGTGTTCGAGCATTGCGAGCTGCTGGCGGCGCAGAACGAGGCGGTGTCGCGGTTCGCGGCGTTGTTGCGCGAGCAGCCGGAGGACCAGCGGGCGGTGTTCGCCAGCCAGCTGGATTATGCCGAGCGGCACCAGAAGGTCATTGCCCGGTTCGGGCGTTTTCCCCATCGCAATGCCATCCTGGGGCGTGAGTCCACGGCCGAGGAAGTGGCGTTTCTGCGTGAGCCGGGTTCGCGCTTCTAGCCCTTTCGCCTGCTGAATGGCCTGTTGTTGCCAGCGAGCTTTCTGTGGTGAGCGGGCTTGCCCGCGCTGGGCTGCGAAGCAGTCCTGAAACCAGACCCCGCGTATTGTCAGACTGAAACGCGTCAGCCGGTTTGCGACTGCTTCGCAGTCGAGCGCGGGCAAGCCCGCTCGC
>NZ_AQOH01000012.1 GCF_000364705.1 Pseudomonas fuscovaginae SE-1
CACGACCACTTCTTCGAACTCGGCGGTCACTCGCTGCTGGCGGTGCGACTGGTCAGCCAGCTGGCTGCCGTCGGCCTGTCGCTGTCGCTGGCCGAGTTGTTCCAGCACGCGACGCTCGCGCAGTTGGCTGGCCTGCTGGGCAGCCGCGTGGGCGAGGCCGCCCCCGCTGGGGATGAACAGTTGGTGCCGGTGCGCACCACGGGCAGTCAGCGGCCGTTGTTCCTGGTCCATGAATTCACCGGCCTGGACCTGTATTTCCCGACCCTGGGCCAGCATATCGATAGCGATATCCCGGTCTACGGCCTGCCTGGCATTGCCCTCGGGCGGCCGCAGTTGCAGACCCTGGAGTGCCTGGCGAGCCGTCTGTTGCATCTGATGCGCAGCGTCCAGCCGCAAGGGCCTTATCGCTTGGCCGGCTGGTCGTTCGGCGGCCTGCTGGCCTATGAGATCGCCATCCAGTTGGTGAGTCTGGACGAGGAGGTGGAGTTTGTCGGCCTGATCGATACCTACATGCCGCGCCTGGTGGATCAGGGCCGCGAGCGCTGGAATCCGCAGAGCGCGCATCGCCAGCATCTGCTGGAACGCTGTGAGTCGTTCTGGAATGCCCGGGGAGAGCGCGAGGAAACGCTGACGGCACTGCACGTGGTACGTTCAAGGCTGCAGGACTTCGATTTCGAAGGGCTCCTGCAACATTGCCGCGAGCAGGGCGTGTTGCCGCCGGAACTCGCTGTGCACGATGCCGAGTCGCTGTGGCGGTACCTCGATCGCGAGGTTGCCCACGGTCATGCCCAGGCCCATTACACCGTGTTCCCCACCAGCGTGCCGGTACACCTGTTCACCGCCACCGAGCTGGCCCACGATGCAGTGCCCCATGATGGTTACCTGGGGTGGGACGCTGTGCTGCCACGCAGCCAGTTGCAGCGTATCCCGGTTGCAGGCGATCACCAGAGCCTGATGCAGGCACCGCACATCCAGGGGCTCGCAGGGGCACTCAATACGGCGTTGGCCTCGCTGGCCGGGCGCTCGGCGCCGGCGCGCGCCAGGCACCAGCCGTTGCTGACGATCCAGGGCGGACGTGGCGATCACACGCCGGTGTTCTGCGTGCCGGGGGCCGGCGACAGCGTCACGGGCTTCATCGGTCTGACCGACGCCTTCGGTGCGCACTGGCCGATCCATGGCCTGCAGCCGCGCGGGTTGGATGGCCGCACGGTGCCGTACGGCTCGGTGGAAATCGCCGCCGTGGCCTACTTGCAGGCGCTCGACAGTGTGCAGCCGGAAGGGCCGGTGCATCTGCTCGGTCATTCCTTCGGCGGCTGGGTGGTGTTCGAGATGGCCCTGCGCCTGGCGGCGCGGGGGCGCGAGGTGGCTTCACTGACCCTGATCGACAGCGAATCGCCAGGAGGCAACGGGGTGGTGGGCAAGCCCTATACGTCGATGGGGGTGCTGGAACGCCTGATCGAGACCATGCAACTGGCGGCGGGCAAGTCGATGGAAATCGACCGGGCCGCCTTCGAGGCACAGGGCGATAGCGGGCAACTGCAGTTGTTGCATGCCGGCATGGTTCGCGCCGGACTGTTGCCGCCACGCTCGGCGGCGGATTCGATGCGTGGGCCGGTGCGGGCCTTCGGCTCGGCCTTGCGCACCCGCTACCAGCCGTCGTCGGTCTATACCGGCCCGGTGCGCCTGGTACTGGCCGATGACCCGGTGCTGGATGCGGCGGGCAACCAGCGCGAGCAGCGGGCCATGGTCGAAGGCTGGCGCCGCTGTGCCCCGGACCTCACCGTCTGGCGTGGGCCGGGCAATCATTTCACCATCCTCAAGGCGCCACATGTGCAGCATCTGGCGAGCTGGTGGCGAAGCTTCCATTAACCCAACCTCTTAAAAATCCGGCGGCGGGGTCGCCGGGTCAACCTCCAACGCATTCGTGGTTTTCTATGAAAAAGTTGAAGTTTCGCAAAGTGGTAATCGTGGCGGTGCTGCTGGTCCTGGCGGCGATCGTCTTCTACAGCGTGCAGGCACCGGCCAAGCCACCGGAGTACCTGACCGCCACTGTCGAGCGCACGGACATCGAGAACTCCGTGCTGGCCAGCGGGGTGCTGCAGGGCATCAAGCAGGTCGATGTCGGCGCGCAGGTTTCCGGCCAGCTCAAATCACTGAAGGTGAAGCTCGGCGACAAGGTCGAGCAGGGCCAGTGGCTGGCGGAAATCGACCCGGTGGTGCTGCAGAACGCCCTGCGCCAGGCGCAGGTCAATGAACAGAACCTGATCGCGCAGAAACAGGCGGCGGCGGCGCAGCTCAAGGATGCCAAGGCCACCTACGAGCGCTACAGGCAACTGCGTCAGGACGATGCGATTTCCAAGCAGGACTACGAGACCGCGCAGTCGAACTTCGAGGTCAGGACCGCCAATCTGTTGTCGCTGGATGCCCAGATCAGGGATGCGCGGATCCAGGTGGAAACCGCCAGGGTCAACCTGGGCTACACCCGTATCGTCGCGCCCATCAGCGGCGACGTGGTCGGTATCGTCACCCAGGAAGGCCAGACCGTGATCGCCAACCAACTGGCGCCGGTGATCCTCAAACTCGCCGATCTGGACACCATGACCATCAAGGCCCAGGTCTCCGAAGCCGACGTGATTCATATCAGCCCCGGGCAGGAGGTGTACTTCACCATCCTCGGCGACGTCGACAAGCGCTACTACGCCAAGCTGCGCGGTACCGAGCCGGCACCGCAGAATTTCCTGGAAACCCAGACCGCCGGCTCCAGCAAGCAGAACACCGCGGTGTTCTACAACGCGCTGTTCGATGTGCCGAACCCCGATCACCGCCTGCGCATTTCCATGACCGCCCAGGTGCATATCGTCCGCGACCGGGCCAAGGAGGTCCTGACGGTGCCGGTCGCGGCCCTGGGCGAGAAGAACAAGGACGGCACGTTCCCGGTGCGGGTGCTCGACGAACAGGGCCAGGCCCAGGTGCGTAACGTGCAGACCGGCATCAACAACAATGTCCGGGTGGAGATCAGGACCGGCCTGGCCGAAGGTGACAAGGTGGTGATTGGCGAACCGTCCGCGACTCCCGCGGTAGCGGGGGCCTGACCATGAGCCGGCCTCTGTTGGAACTCAAGGGGATCACCCGCCGCTTCGTCGCCGGCGAGAAGGACTTCGTCGCGCTCAAGGACATCAACCTGACGATCAATGCCGGTGAACTGGTGGCGATCACCGGAGCCTCGGGCTCCGGCAAGTCGACCCTGATGAACGTGCTCGGTTGCCTGGACCATGCCAACACCGGCAGCTACAAGGTTGACGGACGCGAAACCGGCAGCCTGACCGACGATGAGCTGGCGCAACTGCGCCGCGATCACTTCGGTTTCATTTTCCAGCGCTATCATCTGCTGCCACACCTGGCGGCCGGCCAGAACGTGGAAATGCCGGCGATCTACGCCGGCACCGGCGAGAGCAAGCGCAACAGCCGCGCCCGCGAACTGCTCGAACGCCTGGGGCTGGCGGCGCACCTGGAGCACCGTCCCAGCCAGCTTTCGGGGGGCCAGCAGCAGCGGGTGAGTATCGCCCGGGCCTTGATGAACGGTGGCGAGATCATCCTCGCCGACGAGCCCACCGGCGCCCTGGACACCGCCAGCGGCAAGGAGGTGATGAAGATTCTGCTGGAGCTGCATGCAGCCGGGCACACGGTGATCCTGGTGACCCACGACGACAAGGTCGCGGCCCATGCCGAACGCATCATCGAGGTCCGCGACGGCGAGATCGTCAGTGACCGGCCCAATCCGAATCGTCCGGTGGAGCGCGAGAAAACCGCGCAGCGACCGCCGACCAAGCCCCGCCAGGGCAACCGCCTGATGGCCGGCCTCGCGCTGTTCCAGGAGGCCTTCGTGATGGCCTGGGTGGCGCTGATCTCGCACCGCATGCGCACCTTGCTGACCATGCTCGGGATCATCATCGGCATCACCTCGGTGGTGTCGATCGTGGCGATCGGCGAAGGGGCCAAGGAGTACGTGCTCAAGGATATCCAGGCCATCGGCAGCAACACCATCGAGATCTTCCCCGGCAACGACTTCGGCGATAACAAGGCGGGCTCCATCGAAACCCTGGCGCTGTCGGACGTGGCGGCCCTGAACAGTGAGTACTACATCGACAGTGCCTCGCCGAACATCGGGCGCAGCCTGCTGGTGCGTTACCGCAATATCGATGTGACGGCGACCGTCAGCGGGGTCAGCCCCAGCTACTTCCAGGTGCGTGGCATCAAGATGGGCCTGGGGGTACCGTTCAACAAGGATGACGCCCGGCGCCAGGCCCAGGTGGTGGTGATCGACCACAACACCCGCATCCGCCTGTTCGGCCCGACGGCTGACCCGCTGGGTCAGGTGATCCTGGTGGACAACCTGCCGTGCACGGTGATCGGCGTGACCGAGGACAGGAAGAGCATTTTCAACACCAGCAAGAGCCTGAACATCTGGATGCCCTTCGAAACCGCTTCCGGTCGCGTATTGGGCCAGCGCTTCCTGGACAGCATCACGGTACGGGCCCGGGACGGGCAGCCGAGCAAGGTGGTCGAGGACAACATCAACAAGCTGATGGAAAGACGTCATGGCACCAAGGACTTCTTCACCTACAACCTCGACAGCGTCATGCAGACGGTCCAGAAAACCAGCCAGTCGCTGGCCTTGCTGCTGTCGTTGATCGCGGTGATTTCCCTGGCGGTCGGCGGTATCGGGGTGATGAACATCATGCTGGTATCGGTGACCGAGCGTACCCGCGAGATCGGCATCCGCATGGCGGTCGGCGCGCGCCAGTCGGATATCCGCCAGCAGTTCCTGGTGGAGGCGGTGATGGTCTGCCTGATCGGCGGGATCATCGGCATCACCCTGTCATTCGGCATCGGCTATGTGTTTTCGCTGCTGGTGAAGGAATGGAAGATGGTGTTTTCCATCAGCTCGATCGTCACCGCGTTCATCTGTTCGACCTTGATCGGCATCGTCTTCGGTTTCGTGCCGGCGCGCAATGCCGCCCGACTCGATCCGATCGAAGCGTTGGCGCGCGATTGAGCGAGCCGCAGGAGCCCGGTAGGGCTCTTGCCCGGCGCCCCGGAATGTCCCTATTTCCCATGCCAGACAGGCCTCTGTCGCTGCGGTTAAATGCAGGCCACGAAGGAGCGGTGGGGCAAGGCCGGCAAGCGCCGGCTCCCGTGCCCATCCCGGTCCTGAGCTGAATTTCCCATTTCCCTTGGCCACTGTGCCCAGGAGCCTGCGAGAGCGTTATGCCGATCGCCAAACCTGCTGCCCGCTTCCTGCTGCCCGTGCTCTGCGCGACACTGCTGGGTGGCTGCACGCTGGGTCCGGATTACCACCCGCCACGGGTGGAGGTGGCGAGCCGCTGGCATGCACCGCTGCCCCATGGCGCGTCGGTAGGGGGGCTGGACGACTGGTGGCGGCAGTTCAACGACCCGGCCCTGGCGGCCCTGCTGGACATGGCCGAGGCCGACAGCCCGTCCCTGGACCAGGCGTTGGCACGCATCGCCCAGGCCCGTGCGACCCTGGACGGCAGCCTGGCCGATGGCCGGCCGCAACTCAACGGCGGCTTGAGCAAGGCGCGGGCCGGCGTCAGCCAGCGCGATCTGAACAAGGTCGGCAGCACTTCCGGAGCGACCCTCGACGCGACCTGGGAACTGGACCTGTTCGGCAAGCTGCGCCGCACCGACGAAGCCTCACGCAACCGGCTGCAGGCGCGGGTCGATGACTGGCATGAGGCCAGGGTCTCTCTGGCGGCCGAGGTCGGTGATGACTTCGTGCAGTACCGAGGCTGCCAGTTGCTGGTCAACGCCTACCGTGACCAGGCGCAATCCCAGGAACAGACCGCGCGCCTGACCCGGCTGTCGCACCAGGCCGGTTTCACCTCCAGCGCCGATGCCGCGCTGGCCGATGCCAGTGCCGCCGCCAGTGTCGCGACCCTGACCAATCAGCAAAGCACCTGCGATGTGCTGCTCAAGAGCCTGGTGGCCCTGTCCGGAGCCCGCGAGGAACAGGTGCGCGCGGTGCTTGGCGATCAGCCGCAACATCTGCCGGAGCCGGCGTTTCTGGATGTGCGGGAGGTACCCGCCGATCTGGTACGCCAACGTCCGGACCTGGCCGCCAGCGAGCGCGAACTGGCGGCCGCCAATGCACAGATCGGGGCCGCCGAGGCCGACCGCCTGCCCAGCCTCGGCCTGGTCGGCTCCCTTGCCGTGGGCACCACCACCGGCCAATACAGCCGCACCTGGAGCCTGGGGCCGCAGCTCAGCGTGCCGCTGCTCGATGGCGGCAGGCGGCGCGCGGCAGTGGACTCGGCCCGGGCCGGTTATGATTCGGCCCTGGCGACCTATCGGCAGACCCTGCGCACGGCGGTGATGGAAGTCGAGCAGTCGCTGGTGCGCCTGGACGCCGCGCGCCGCGCGGAAGCCGATGCCCGGCGTGCCACGGAGGGATACGAGGCCTATTTCCAGGCGGTCGATCGCAAATGGCAGGCCGGCAATGCCAGTCTGCTCGACCGTGAGCTGGCACGCCGCTCGGCGTTGTCGGCGCAGATCGAACTGATCACCCTGCAGCAGAATCAGGTGCGCTACTGGATCGCCCTGTACAAGGCCCTCGGCGGCGGCTGGCAGGACGGCGACGGCTTGGCGGGCGCGGTGCCGAAGCGAGGCGGGGCATGAGAATGAGTGCAGGCCACGGCCTGCTGGTGGCTGTCGGGCTGGGGCTGTCGGGCTGGTTGCTGTTCGGTCGCGCCACGCCGGCACCGGCAGCGGCACCGGTGGCCGCCACCAGCCTGAGTGTCGAGGCGGTCCGGCCGCGCCGCGAAGACTGGCCGCAGGAACTAGTGGCCAGCGGCGCGCTCGCGCCTTGGCAGGAAGTGCTGATCAGCGCCGAGACCGGCAGCTTGCGTATCGCCAGCCTGAACGCCGATATCGGCGACCGGGTGCGCAAGGGGCAGGTGCTGGCCACCCTGGCCGATGCCAGCGTGCAGGCCGAGGAAAACAAGCAGAAGGCCGCGGTGGCCCAGGCGGCCGCACAGTTGCAGGAGGCCCGCTCCAACGAGCGACGTGCGGCGGTGGTCGGGCAGAGCGGCGCGCTCTCGGAGCAGCAACTGGAGGAGTATAGGGTCAAGGTACAGACCGCGGCGGCCAACCTGGCTTCGGCGAGCGCCGACCTGCACAGCACCCGTATCCGGCTTGCGCAGACCCGTATCGTCGCGGTGGACGATGGCATCATCTCCGGGCGCAAGGCCTTGCTCGGGGACGTGGTGGCCGCTGGCAGCGAGCTGTTCCGGATGATCCGCGCGGGTCGGGTCGAATGGCAGGCGGAACTCGATGCCCGGCAACTGCCACAGGTGCGCGCCGGACAATCCGCCGAACTGGAGTTGCCGGATGGGACGCAGGTGCAGGGGCGGGTGCGCCTGGTTGCACCGGTGCTGGACAGCAAGACCAGCCGCGCGCTGGTTTATGTGTCCTTGCCCGCCGAGTCTTCGGCACGGGCCGGCATGTACGCCAGCGGCCGCATCGAGCTGGCCGACCGGGTGGCGCTGACCGTTCCGGATACCGCCGTGGTATTGCGCGATGGCCGCTCTTATGTGTTCGTGCTGGGCCAGGACATGCATGTCAGCCAGCAGGCCGTGGAAGTCGGGCGACGACGCGGGCAGGCCGTGGAAATCGTCGCCGGCCTGAGCGAGCAGGCGCGGATCGTGCGCAGCGGCGGCGCCTTTCTCAGCGACGGGGCCAGCGTGACTCTGGTTCCCAAGGCGGACCCGCGATGAATATCTCCGCGCTGTCGATTCGCTACCCGGTGCCGGCGGTCATGCTGTTCGTGCTGTTGACCCTGTTCGGCGTATTTGGCCTGGAGCGCCTCGGTGTCCAGGACTTCCCGGACACCGACCTGCCCACGGTGGTGATCAGCGCATCGCTTGAAGGCGCGGCCCCCGAGCAACTGGAAACCGAGGTGGCGCGCAAGCTCGAAGACAAGCTCACGTCGCTGCGCCTGCTGCAGCATGTGACGACGTCGATCAGCGAAGGCAGCGTCAGCATCGACGTGACCTTCGCCATCGACAAGGACGCCAACGAGGCGCTCAACGAAGTGCGCAACGCGGTGGACAGCGCCCGGGCCGAACTGCCGGCGAGCCTCGATCCGCCGTCGGTGTCGCGCGTGACCACCAATACCTCGGCGCTGCTGACCTATGTCGTCGATGCCCCGCGGATGGACGAGGAAGCCTTGTCATGGTTCATCGACAATGAGCTGAGCAAGCAACTGCTGGCGGTCCGTGGCGTCGCCAAGGTCGTCAGGGTCGGTGGAGTGGATCGGGAAATCCAGGTCGACCTCGATCCGGCCATGATGGCGGGCCTGGGGCTGGGCGTGACCGACGTGGCCGCACGCCTGCGGGCGATGCAGAAGGACAACTCCGGCGGCCAGGGCGACCTGGGCAGTGGCCAGCAGGCACTGCGTATCCTGGCGGCGATCGACGACCCGGCGCAGCTCGGTGCCATTCGCCTCCCCACCGGCGATGGACGCATGGTGGCCCTGCGGCAGCTGGGCTCGGTACGCGACACCCATGCCGAACGCAGCACCCGGGCCTACCGTGACGGCAAGCCGGTCATCGGCTTCCAGGTACTGCGCTCCCTGGGCTTCTCCGACATCGGGGTGACCGCCGATGTCCGCCGCGCCATACAGGCATTCGGCGGACAACACACGGATATCCGGATCGAAGAGGCGAGCAACAGCGTCGAGCCGGTGCTGGAAAACTATCGCGGCTCCATGGTCCTGCTGTACGAGGGCATGTTGCTGGCCGTGCTGGTGGTCGGCTGGTTCCTGCGGGACTGGCGGGCCACCATCGTCGTGGCGACGGCGCTGCCGCTATCGATCATCCCGACCTTCGGCGTGATGTATTTTGCCGGGTTCACCCTCAACACCATTTCCCTGCTGGCCCTGGCCCTGGTGATCGGCATTCTGGTGGACGATGCGATCGTCGAAGTCGAGAACATCGAGCGCCACCTGCGCCAGGGAAAAAGCCCGCGCCAGGCGGCCATCGAGGCTTCCGACGAAATCGGCCTGGCGGTGGTGGCGACCACCGTGACCCTGGTGGCGGTGTTTCTGCCCACGGCGTTCATGGGCGGAATTTCCGGCAAGCTGTTCCGCCAGTTCGGCGTGACCGCCAGCGCGGCCCTGCTGTTTTCCCTGCTGGTGGCACGCATGCTGACGCCAATGATGGCGGCCTACCTGCTCAGGGCCAGGCCCCATGTGGCGCAGGACAGTGGCCTGATGAACCGTTATCTGGCCTGGATCCGCACCAGCCTGCGTCGACGCCGGACCACCATGGCCCTGGTCGGTCTGCTGCTGATCGGCTCTCTGGCGTTGATTCCGCTGTTGCCCACCAGTTTCCTGCCGGCCCAGGACAATGCCCGCAGCACCATCAGCCTGGAGCTGGCGCCCGGCAGCAGTCTGGAGCAGACCGCCGCCATGGCTCTGCAGGCCGATGCCCGCCTGCACGCGATCGCCGAGGTGGCCCACGTCTTCTCCGCGGTGGGCAGCGGCGATATCTCCGGTGGCGGCAATCGCAAGGCCGTCCTGACAGTCGATCTGCTGCCGCGCGGCGAGCGCGCGCTCAGGCAGTCCGAGGTCGAGGCGAAAATGCGCGAGGTGCTGCGCAGCCTGCCCGGGGTGCGGGTCAATGTCGGCGGTGACCGCAGCGGGGAACGCCTGGACATCGTCCTCGCCAGTGACGATGGCGATCTGCTCGAACGCACCGCCAGCGCTCTCGAACCCCAGTTGCGCCAGCTCAAGGGGATCGGCAACGTGACGTCGAGCACCGCGGTGCAACGGCCGGAGATCCAGATGCGCCCGGATTACGTGCGCGCGGCCGAACTGGGTATCAGCAGCCAGGACATCGCCGACACCCTGCGAATGGCCACCTATGGCGAATATTCCTCGTCCCTGGGCAAGGTCAACCTGTCCCAGCGCCAGGTCGATGTGCGGGTGCGCATGCAGCCGCAGGTACGCACCGACCTGGAGCGTATCGCCCAATTGCGGGTCAGGGGCCATGACGGCCAGGTCGCGCTGGCGTCTCTGGGCGAAATCGGCATGGGCAGCGGGCCGGCACAGATCGACCGCTTGGACCGTCTGCGCAACATCACCCTGTCCATCGAACTCAATGGCCGCAATGTCGGCGAGGTGATGGATGAAGCCCGACGGTTGCCGGGGCTGCGGCACCTGCCCGGGCAAGTGAGGCTGGTGGAGCAGGGCGAGCTGCAACTGATGAGCGAGCTGTTCGGCAATTTCAGCCTGGCGATGGCCGTCGGGGTGTTCTGTATCTACTCGGTGCTGGTGCTGCTGTTTCATGACTTCATGCAGCCTTTCACCATCCTTTCGGCCTTGCCCCTGTCGCTGGGTGGTGCCTTGTTGGCTCTGCTGGCCGGCGGGATGAGTTTTTCCATGGCATCGGTCATCGGCCTGCTGATGCTGATGGGGATCGTGACCAAGAATTCGATCCTGCTGGTGGAGTACGCGATCATGGCCCGCCGCGACCCGCGCATGAGCCGCCATGACGCCTTGATCGATGCCTGTCACAAGCGTGCCCAGCCGATTCTGATGACCACCATCGCCATGGGGGCGGGCATGTTGCCGACCGCATTGGGCTGGGGCGGGGAGTCGGGTTTTCGCCAGCCGATGGCCGTCGTGGTGATTGGCGGCCTGCTTGCCTCGACGGTACTGAGCCTGCTGGTCGTGCCGGTGATTTTCACCTATGTCGACGACGGGCTTGAAGGGCTCAAGCGGCTTTTGCGCGCACCCCGATAAAAGCGATGGACCGCTATCGGGGTGTTTTCACTTACCGGAACCAGGATTCAGAGGGCATTTTGCAAAACGTTAGAACTCTCCGGAGCCGTGCTGGCGTCGGCCGAATGCATCCAGCGGATCAGCGAACGACGCCCGCCGATGCCCATCTTGATGGAGGCCCGCTTGAGATAGCTTTCCACGGTGTTGACCCGCAGCGCCAACTGCTCGGCCAATTCCGGAGCGGTGCGCCCGGCGAGCAGGCCGACGCAGACTTCGGTTTCCCGGGCGGACAGTTTCACGCCGAACATTTCCAGGCGTTGGATAAAACGCTGGCGCAAGGTATCCATGCCGCCGCCGTCCAGCTCCTGGGCTGGCGACGAGGCCTCCTGGCGGTGTGCCGCCGGCATGAGGGCCTCGATATGTTCGCCGATCATCGGCAGCAGGAGGCAGGAAAATTCCTCGAGGAAAGCGCACTCCCGAGGGGAAAACCCTTGCGATGGATTGACGCGATAGAGGGAGAAAACGTAGCTGCGGCTCTTGGTATGACTGATCAGGTGCAGGTGATTGGGCCGGGTGTGCGTGGTGGATGCCCGTTGACAGCCGACCAGTTCGGTTGGCGGCAGCGGCGCCCCATCGACGGAGGGCGTCGCGCGCCTGACGGCGATGGCATTCATCAGGGTATCGGTGCAGATCGGGCTGATGCCCACGCCACCGATGCTCGAGGTGGTCGGATATGGGGTATCCAGGCGCAGTTCGGTGATATGCGTGGCATCGGCGGGCAATTGTGCAGCGATCAGGTCATGCAGCATGCGCGGAAAATTTCGATTGTCGGTGCTGGCGATCACTTTGCCGAGAGAGGGGAAAAGCCATTGCAGGTTCATCGGGTCTCCATTTTTTTGCTGCTGGGCACAACGGCGGGGCGCCGCCCAAGGTTCCATGAGATTTATCGGGTACGTATCAGGGGGGGCGGGATCATCGGTTGGCAGGAGGTGGGGAGCCGCGGCCGATGCGGTCGAAAGTCGGTAATGCCGCCATGGGCGCGTCGGCCAGGCATTGCAGGTGATTCATCTTGAGCATGTGGTCGTGGATTGCCGTGCTGCACGGCAGTGTGCCGTAGATGATTTTTTCGCCTTTGCTGCCTTGCGCGATATGGCGTCGTTGGACCACCCAGCCGGAGCGTTTTAGAACTTTCTCCATCAGTGCGTCGACAACGACTTCATAAGTGTCGATGGCTTGAGTGGAGGCGAACTGCAACATGACCAGGAACAGTGCGACCGTGCGCAAGTCAACTTTGGCTTCAGTAAAGTCGTTGAGCGAAGTTTCACCGCTCAACAAGGCAAAGCGACTGGCTTCCCAGCATCTGAGCAGATCGGGTCGGGAGCGCTCATCGCTCAGGACAAAACTCAAGGCACCATCGATCAGGGTGGGCTTATGGGACGGGCGAAGTCTGACACAACCGGTCACTTGGGCACATTTATGAGTATAGAGATAGAGGGTGTCGTCATCGTCGTATTCGTCGAACTCATGTTCACTGCCACGATAACTGCCGATGTCCCACTTTCTCCGGTCAATAAAGGCGGCCTTACGAATACTGAGTATTTGCGCTAATGCAGGGGCAGGCAGTTCGCAGTAGCTGGCGATGGCCACATGCACCGTGGAGGAACTGTGCGAGTTTGCGGAAAAAATGTACGAGCTGGGGGGGGAACCAATCATAAATAAGTCATGAAGAGGACGTAGATGCTCATTTTTATTGATCCCGTACAAGCACGGCAACTGTACTTAAGTGCAGGTGCCCGGCGGATGCGAACTGCTGTCTAATTACCATCGTCAGAACGACTGGAGTACGGGCCATTATCGAAATTGCAGCGACTGCAATGATAAGGCTCGAGAGATTTCCGAATCTGTGACAGCGGTCACGAGTCTAACTTTGGCTCGAAGTATCGAGGGTGATCTTTCATCAAATTGAAACAAACGCAGGCGCACGCCCGCCTTTGCAAGGCGAGGCAGGGAAGAACGGGTTTTCCAGGCTGGAAAACAAGTCGAGCGATAAATAAATCCATAGAGAAATCTTAGGGAGCGTGTCATGTATTATGTTGCAATTGCGATGCTCACGGTATTGCTGGTACCCGGTCCGACGAACTCGTTGTTGCTGCAGTCGGGAATCACTCGTGGTCTGGGAAGCTACTCGTTGAAGTTGATTCTTGCCGAATGGACGGCCTACCTGGCCCAGATTACCGCGTGGGGGCTGTTCATCGATGCGCTGACACAGAACTACGCCTGGGTCGTGGTGTTGACCAAGAGCCTGGCGGTGATCTTCCTGTTCTACATTTCCCTGAAACTGTGGTTCTCGGTACAGGTCGATCCGTCTGGAAAGCCGGCTGCCATCTCGGTTTCAGCATTGTTCCTGGCAACCCTGACCAACCCGAAAGGGCTGTTCTTCGCGTCATTCGTCGCCCCGCCCGGGACCTTCCTGCATCTGGAAAGTTACCTGGCATTCATGGCGGTCTTTTCCCTGGTGATTCTTCCCGTGGCTATTGTCTGGGTGAGCCTGGGAGCCTTTTGCGAGCGTAAACTTTCATCGTTCATATCGGGCAACAGAGTCAATAAATTTGTCTCATTGGTCATCGGCGTGTTTGCCAGCATGGCGTTGTACAACCTCGCCTCGAACGTCATCCTGGCCTGATCGATCCCTTTCGCGGCAGTGAAAAAATCAAGGTGACAACTGAGTCAGCCTCGAATACAAGCAACCCGTGCGAGAGGGAAAGAGAGGGCTGACTCAAGAAAACCGACTAGAATATATTGTAGCGAATGGCCTTGACCATGGCCTGCCTGATATTGGTACAACCGAGTTTTTCGGTGATTTTCTTGGCGTAGAACTTCACCGTGCGTTCGGTGATATTCATGATCAGACCAATTTCCTGATAATTCTTTCCAAGGGCCAGCCAGTGCAGGAATTCGATTTCCCGGGGGCTCAGCGACAACAAATCTTCCTGACTCTCTTCAATCGGTCGATGCTGATGGATGATGGAGCTGATTGCCTGGATCAGGAACAGGTTCGATTGAATGATACGAGCGAAATCGGGATCACCTTCGACACAGGGCAAGTGCAATGAACCGAAAGCACTGCCGGGCTCATGAATGGGAATGCTGAAACCCTGGTCAATACCATAACGGGCAGACTGCTCGAAGACTTTGTTGGGCGCCCGGACGGGATCGTGCAGGCTGTCCCAGAAAAAAGGCGATGAGGTGAGGGCGGCATTGGCCATGACCGGATCGCACTTGTAGAGTGCCCGCTTGCGATAGGTGTCGACCCATTCGGCCGGGTAGTTGCCATGAATGGAAATATCGCCGTTGTCGATTGAATGAGAATCGGCATAGACATAGGCGAATCGTGTTATCTCCAGTTTTTGAAGTGCCCAGTTCAAGACTTCGACGTAGGTTGTTGCAGTGGCCCCGGGCATGTTGTTTTCAACTTCTCTGACCAGATCAAACGTATGTTTGATTGTGCGGGGTTTGGGCATGACAAACGGGCTCCGGTCGGCTGAGTGTGCTCCGATTTATGCATCTGTATTTGGGGGGGCGGCTGTTTTATAACATCGCCGAAAAACCATTTCAACATGTGTCAAAGTGAGATCACAGGTGAATGGAGGAGCCATGGGATCACTCATTTTTAAAGCATTTCCCTTGTCTTGACCTGTCGGTACGGTCAGGTTTGCCACGACGTTTCAGCCACGCCAGGGAGTTTTGTGACCGCTCAGTCACGGACAAGTTCCCCGCTGGCACGTCGCGATGCCCTCCCGGGGTCCATGGCCTAGACGGCAACCAGCACGCCAGGGCAGTCGCAGAGGCCTTTCACACAGGGCCTAGGTTCTGTCTGAAAAATCTTGATACTCGGTGATGCTGCGTTGAAAACCGCCTCGGAATGCTCATTTACTCCAGTAAAGTCGGGCGCGACCCCGGCCGTTCCTCGGCGGTTTTCGCCTTGCCTGACCTTCGTCTCAAGACTTTTCAGACAAAGCCTAGAGTGCGCCTTTCCAAAGCTCGTCGATATTGCGAAAGCCCCAGGCTTCGGGTGACTCCCGGCCAACGATCCTGTCCGTGCCGCAGACCTTGGCGAGGTCGACGATTCGGGGCAGGATCGGTGTGCGGCCCTTGGTCATGAAGAACACCTTGACCTTGGGCGTCAGCAGCGACCGCTCATGCTGCTCGGTCACCACTCCCAGCGCGCCGCTTTCGAGGCGTATCAGGGAACCCACGGGGTAGATGCCGACGGTACGGACGAACGCCTTGAAAAGGTTTTCGTCGAAGTGCCCCTGCCACTCCGCCATCTTGTGAATCGACTCGGCAGGGCACCAGCCCTTCTTGTAGGGGCGGTCGGAGGTGATGGCATCGTACACGTCACACACCGCGCCCATCCGGGCGAACAGGCTGATCTGATCGCCCTTGAGGTTGGACGGATAGCCTGAGCCATCGAACTTTTCGTGATGGTGCAGGCAGACATCCACCGCCAGCGCGCCGACATGCTGGCTATGCACCAGCAGCTCGCCGCCGGCCTGCGGGTGCCGGCGAACCAGGTCGAACTCGGCGTCGTCGAGTTTCCCGGGCTTGTTGAGAATGGCATCCGGTACGGTGGCCTTGCCAATGTCGTGCAGCAACCCGGCAATGCCCGCTTCGTGCACCAGATCCTCGGCAAGCCCGAGCTGGCGGGCAAGGCCGATCATCAAGGCACACACGGCAACCGAATGCAGGTAGGTGTATTCATCGGCCTTCTTCAGTCGCACCAGGCTGATCAGTGCATTGGGATGCCGGTGGATGGAACGGGTGATGTCGTCGACCAGCGTATCGACACCATCGAGTTCGACCAGCGCGCCCATCCGCACATGATTGAACATCTCCAGCACGGCCGCCTTGGACCGCTGGCAGATCTTCAAGGCCGATGCCAGTTCATCCTCCATGGTCGAATGGATGACGGTGGTTTTCTCGGCAATCCCCCCCAGGCGCTCGGCCGCCTTCCGGCCAACCTCGTCGGGAGACAGGCTGGCCGTGCCCGGCGGCACGTCGAGCCCCTTGCTGGTGTCGATCCAGACCTGGGAGACGGAAGACCCCAGGAGCTGACGCAGATCCTGTTCGCTGCTGAGCATGAACCGCCCCCTCAGAAAGGGATGGTTCATCCAGGAACCGCACAACTCCTTGATGTACATGCCAACGCAGAGATCGGTTGTTTTTATGCATTTCAACATGGCAGGCAACCTTATCAAGGGAAAACGCGAGTCCTGCTTCTGAAGCTGCCTTCCCTGGGTGGATATTATTGCGCCAGCATGCCCCATTGTTTGGGCCAGTTCCTGTCGATAGTCAAGAGGCAATCGACGTCCCCGGGTGTCACCGGCTTGCCGGAGCACTCTGCAACCGCCGTGGGAGTCGGCTTGCCACGGTCGGCATTCCGACGAACCGTCGCAGGCGACCCTGTCTGCGCGACCGCGGCGCCCAGGAAATCGCCATCGCCGCAAAGCCGGCTTCCACGGGATTCGACTCCCGAGGGCCCTGGATGGCGCAGTTGGACGAGGATGTGTCGTAAACGACAAGCACGCGCCAGAAGGGAGTGATAGCCTGACGGAACCGACGTCACGGGCACCCAGGCAGACTGCCTGCTTTTGCCGCACGACAGGGATTTCGAAGCCTGAAGACCATTGATTGGCTTTGGATGCCTAGTCCAGAGGAACTTCCAGTGAGGCAGTTGGCGTTTCAAACCGTTCCGGCTGCCTCATACGACTCAACAACCCAGGGACAGGGAATGCTCATCGTCTTCAGCGGCCTGCCAGGCACCGGAAAAACGACCATTGCCAAGGAGCTGGCGGAAAGAACCGGCGCCGTTTATCTGCGGATCGACACGATCGAGCAGGCGATCCGTAATTCCGGCGTGCTTGCACAGGGTGTGGGCCGCAGTGGTTATCTGGTCGCCAATGACCTGGCACTCAGCAACCTGCGCTTGCGGCGCCGGGTCATCGCCGATTGTGTCAACCCGGTGGGCGAAAGCCGAAAGGCATGGCGCGATATCGCCTCTCTGGCGGACGTTCGGTTGGTCAATATCCAGGTGATCTGCAGCGACAAGCACGAACATCGGCGCCGGGTGGAAACACGGGAAGCCGACGTTGCGGGGCTGACGCCACCCAACTGGCAATCGGTGCTCGAACATGAATACGAAGCGTGGGAAGAGGCGCCGTTGAGCATCGATACCGCCCTCATGTCCGCGACGGAAGCGGTCGAGCTGATCATGCGCAGCGGGCTTCAGCTTGGTCTTCAAGGTTGGATACGTGGCAGGGCGGTGGATCAGGGGTAATTTTCTTGACCATGATGACGCTCGTTCTTCATGAGTGGAGCTCGTCATTTCACGCTGCACAACGCAAGGGTGACGAGCTCAGCGCGGGCGTGCATTTGCTGGAGGTTGCGGACGGGACTTTTTGGGGGGCATTTGTACTCCCTGTTGCACCTCCGGCTTCGACTTCACAGATTCGGCAGTTCCTCAAACCCCAACTCCCGAATAAACACCGAAAACAGCTCCGGCTGCGAGGAAATATCCAGCTTCGCGTACAAATGCCGCCGATGCGCCTTGATCGTCTCCGGTGAAATCCCCAGCCGCTGGGCCATGGCCTTCGATGAATAGCCCCGGAGAATCAGCCGGGCGATTTCCAGCTCCCGCTCCGACAACACGCCCTGGCCAAACTTCGCCAGCGCATCGCCCACCGGTGGCTGCAACGGCATGGAAATGCCGATGCGGGTCCAGTTCTGCTCGAGCAGGGCCAGCACCCAGCCACCGACCAGGCTCAGTTTCCCCAGTTCCGCCGACTCGAACGCCCGGCACATGCCCAGCGACACGGAGATCACGCCATCCGGCACCTGCAGCAGAAACTGCACTTCATCCACCAGCACATGGTCCTGGAAGTAGTTAAGGTAATAGTCCGTCTGCCAGAAATGGTCCGGCGCGACCTCCTCAAGGTGATAGAAACCACTGGCCAAGCCTTCGCGAGCGGCCTGGTAGAACGGGTCCAGCAGGTACAAGCCATCGAGATACAACTCTCCCGCCGCCGGTGCCGGCGCGGCATCGTACTCCTCGAGCACATGGGGCGCGCCCTGGGCAGGGAAGTGAATCGCCAGCGCGTTGTCGAACGGTACCCAATGGCGCAGCAGCAGGATCAGTTGGCGCCAGAAACGCGGGCTGCCAATCTGCTCGATCGTGCGCGCCAGCGCGGTGTGGCTGGCGACTTCGTTGAAGAGAATGTCCACGGCTGCGTCCTTGAAACGGGTAGGGCATTGGCGCCCGATTTGCCGTGGCTGTCAACGGGGGTACCCCCTAGGGGGAATTGTCCGGGCCGGGCTACCTGCCTAGATTGCGGAGCTATCAAGCGGGCCGGCGAGCCCGCCATTCATCGAATTCGAGTTCTGCCTCTCAACACCAACAACAACGTGAGGATGAACCTATGACCGCACCATCCCCTGAGCTCAAACCGACGCTGAGCGTGCCCGATGTCGTCGCCATCACCGTGTCCTCGGTGACGCCCGCCAGTTCCGTCTTCGTCATTGCGCCATTTGCGATCGCCCAGTCCGGCACCGGAGTGATCTGGGCATTCATCCTGGGCGGCGTGCTGGCGCTGATGTTTGCCCTGTGCTACGCCGAACTGGGCCGGGCGCACAGTGCCGCGGGTGGCGAGTACGTGTTCGCCAAGCGGGTGTTTGGCGGTATGGCCGGTTACGCCACGTTCCTGACCGTGCTGACGATGCTGCTGTTCATTCCACCGGTGCTGGCGACTGGTGCGGCGACTTACCTCAACGCGGCACTGGGTACGCAGTTCGACGGGCAGACGGTTGCCCTGGCGATCGTGGCCCTGAGTTATCTGCTCGGGATTCTCAACATCAAGCTCAACGCCTGGGTCACCGGCAGTTGCCTGCTGCTCGAGGTGGCGGCGCTGATGGTCATCGTGGTGTTGGGCTTCGGCCATGCCCAACAGCCGGTCGGCAGCCTGCTCAACCCGCTCATGCTCGACAATGGCGTGTTGCGCGCGGCGCCCTGGGCGTTGGTGATCGGTGCCGTCGGCACTGCGCTGTTCTCCTTCAATGGCTATGGCGGCGCCGTGTTGCTCGCCGAAGACATGAAGTGTGGAGGTCAGGGCATCGCCAAGGCTGTCCTGTGGTCGCTGGTGCTGGTGGTGGCGATCGAACTGATTCCGCTGATTGCGCTGCTGGTGGGCGCACCGTCGCTGGAAGCCATGCTGGCCAGCCCCGATCCCATCGGCTACCTGCTGACGGCCCACGGTAACGAAACACTGTCCCGACTGGTCAGTGCCGGGATCTTCCTGTCGGTGTTCAACGCCATCATCGCCCTGGTGATCCAGATCGGCCGGGTGATCTACAGCAGCGGGCGTGACGAGTTGTGGATGCCGTCCCTGAACCGTGCCTTCACTCGCATCCACTCCCGGTGGGACTCGCCCTGGCTGGCGACGCTGTTCCTGGCGGTGCCTTCGGCGGCGTTGACCTTCAGTTCCAACCTGTCGGAGCTCACGTCGTTCACCGTGCTGCTGATCCTCTGCGTCTACCTGGTGGTGGGCCTGTGCGCGCTGTTCAGCCGGGTGCTGCGCCGCGACCGCGAGCACCCGTACCGGATGCCGCTGTGGCCGCTGCCGGCCGTGGCGGCGGTGATCGGCGCCGGATACCTGTTGGTCACCTTGCTGGGTGCCGCCTCCAGCCGAGATATCTTTGTCATTCTGGGTATCCTGCTCACTTCCGTGGTGCTCTACGGCACCTATGGCAAGTTGAGCCCGGCTTTCCAGAAACTTTAAGCGAGAGAAACGATGCGAGCACGCGACTTTGGTATCACCCTGGGCCTTGGAAAACCGGGTCCCCTCAACGCGATCACCGACGTACCCGGCGTGCGGGTCGGCCATGCCACGCTGGACAAGACGCATGATGGCAAGCCCGTGCGCACCGGCGTCAGCATCGTCGAGCCGCGTGCCGGTGCCGCGCGCTATCAGCCCTGTTTCGCCGGCTGCCATGTGCTCAACGGCAATGGCGATGCCACGGGGCTGGAGTGGATTCGCGAAGCGGGCCTGCTGACCACGCCGATCGCCACCACCAACACCCACAGCGTCGGGGTGGTACGTGACGCGCTGATCGCCCATGAGCATGCGACCCTGGCGGACACGTCGACCTACTGGTGCATGCCGGTGGTGATGGAAACCTACGATGGCGTGTTGAACGACATCTGGGGCCAGCATGTGACTGCCGAACTGGTGGAGCAGGCGTTGGCGGCGGCCAGCGGCGGGCCGGTGGTGGAGGGCGCCGTCGGCGGCGGGACCGGCATGATATGCCATGAGTTCAAGGGCGGCATCGGTAGCGCTTCACGGGAATTGCCGGCGGAGCAGGGGGGCTGGACGGTGGGCGCCTTTGTCCAGGCCAACCACGGCCAGCGCCGCGAGCTGCGGGTCGACGGCTATCCCGTAGGCCGGGTACTGCCGGATTCGCCGTCGCCCTTCGCCGAGCAGGATACCCCGGGCATGGGCTCGATCGTGGTGGTGCTGGCCACCGATGCGCCGCTGCTGCCGCATCAGTGCCAACGCCTGGCGCAGCGCGCCTCGGTGGGCATTGCCCGTACGGGCGGAGGCACGGACGACTCCAGCGGCGATATCTTCCTGGCGTTCTCGACCGGCAACACGGGGCTGGCGCCAGCCGATTACAACCGTCGTGATCTGCCCCGGATCTCTCGGGTCGAGATGGTCAATAACGACCACATCTCGCCGCTGTTCGCGGCCGCCGCCGAGGCGGTCGAGGAGGCGATCATCAACGCGCTGCTGGCCGGACGCTCGATGCGGGCAGGGGACGGGCGCGAGGTGCCGATGCTGGAGGGCAAGCGCCTGCTGGAGGCTCTGCAGACCCTGGGCTGGCAAGCCGCAGCGGTATAGAGCGGTTTCCCAGGACAAAAAACAATCGAGTTCCCGGGCCTGGTTACGCCTGCTGCGCAACCAGGCCGTTGCATTATCCGCTTCGCAATAATGGCAATTTAATGCCAGTTTCTGTCTTTTCTTAGTTGCCCTCGATAAAAGCGACAGTCTGAAAAAATGTCTGTAGGACGGTTGCTTTGACTCGTACAGACGAGTATGTTCTTTACGAAATGTTACTCAGCGCCACCCATCAAATTTTCAAAACAAGAACCTGAAAAGGGAAGGGGAAAGAGCATGAGCCACCATCACGTGAAGACCGTCAGACCACCACTGTATTTCCCGCCTCCATCCTGAATGATCCGCGCCCTACGCTACTGGCTGGTCAGGTTGACAACTGATCAATAGTCAAGGGACAAGTGCGCCTGAAACCTGCCATTTGAGCTGCCACGAGTTATCCAACTGGCAGCGCCGGGATGACAACAGGTCATTTCGTATCGCTACGCGCTGTTAAAAAGCTGGTCATTTTATTCCATGAAGACCAATACACTTCTATTGGTTCGAGAGGTATTGTCATGCCTGCTGGAGCGATATTCATATCATTCGACGCCGTTGCAGTTTCCGGTATCACCGTCGAAGCCTTGAAACTGGCGAAATATCTCTTGCACAAGGGGATTGCTTCGCACCTCGACCTGGGCTATGAAATAAAGGTCGACAAAGGCAACTTTAAAAAGCCCTACACTCATGAAAAGGATATCTACCGGGATATCTTCAACCTGGTGCGTATCGAGGATATCGAGAGCGTGCCTTATTACAACGTGGACTTCATCGAGCATGTCCACAACATCCTCATCGCGCAAAAGATCCAGGTATCCCGGGAAGAACAACAGCACCTGCTCACGGCCATCGGCGAATCGGCCCAGGTGCTGTCGCAGCGCATGATCCAATTGTGGGAACAGCTCGATATCCGCCATGTCATCGTGGAAAACGCCACGCTGCCGGAGAACATCATCTATACCCAGGCCCTGTACCTGACCATCGAGCGTTACGGGGAGCGGCACGGCCTGGGTCGTTTCGTCATCTGGCGCGACCACGACCTGATGTGGAGCAGCGAAAAGACCGTGCTGAAATACGGCCCCGAGCCCTATCCCCATGCGATCAAGCCCCGCCCTTCGCCCCATATCACCTATGTCACCCTCAACAACGGCCTGAAGGAAAAGCTCGAACACTGGTGCGATTACCGGGTGCAAGTCGAGGTGCGCAGGAACACCTATGACTTCAGTGGTAAGCGCCGCTACACCGGCATCAAGGAAAGCCTGGATATCCGCGACAGCGACCTGCTGATCGCCCGCACCACGCGGATCATTCCGCAAAAGCGTCAGGACCGTGACATCCACCTGGTGCAGCGGCTGAACCGGCGTTTCGCCCAGGCCGGCAGCCGGCGCCGGGTGTACCTGGCACTGGCGGGCGATCCCGGAGAACATCCGGATTACTTTGCCGAGTTGAACCGGCTGGCCCGCGAACTCGAAGTTGAAGCTTATATCAAGTTCGTTGGCGCATTGTCCCATGACTATATGCCATCGAATGAAAAGACCCTCACCATCGAGGATCTTTATCATTCCTGCGATCTGGTTTCGTTCCTGACGTCCTGGGGTTATGACAGTTATGGAAACCCCGTGGGCGAGGCCATCAGCAGTCAGCGCTGTTATATCGCCACGAACTACGAGTACTACCAGGAAGTATATGGCCAACATGGTTTCGAGGCGCCGATCATGGCGATTTCGCAAGCGCATGATGGCCTGCCCGACGAAAATTTCATCGAAGACGTCTACCAGTTGCTCAATGACAAGGCGCGAATGGAACAGGTCGCCCAGCGCAACTTTTCCATTGGTCGGCGTGTACTTTCCAACAGTGTCATGGACATGCTTGATCTGAGTACTTGCGGAGGAACCATGCGTGATACAGTTTTTGTTTCGGTCGTGCTGCCGCTCTATAACGAAAGTGACCGGATCGATGTGGTACTCGATTCACTGTTTCAGCAGAAAACCCGGGATAATCTGATTACCCATGCCAGTTACGAACTGATCTTTGTCGACAACAACTCCACCGACGATTCAGTGGAAAAGATCAACCGTTTCAAGAAACGCAATCCGTCCCTGGATATCCATGTGATCCAGGAACGCACCCAGGGGGTGTCTTCCGCCCGCAAGCGCGGCATGGACTATGCTTCGTTGCGTTCGAAAGAGCGGGATATCCGCCTGGGGGGCAGTCGCCGGCACTACATCGCCTCCGCCGATGCCGACTGCACCGTCGACCCGTATTGGCTGCACGCGCTGATTGCCAGGATGATTGCCGAGAACGGCGACCTGGGCACCTGCAACTACTACTACAACGAAGCACATTTCCGTCAGCGGCCAAACCTGTACAACGAGATCCAGAAGACCCTGCGTTGCCGCGAAATGTCCTTCTCGCTGTTCGGCGGCTTCCCGGACGGCAAGGGTTTTGCCGTCGAACGCAAGCTCTACGACCAGGTCGGCGGTATCGAGATCTTCTACCAGTTGGAAAACGGCCGCTTCGTCGAGCACCTTTCCGATGACTGGGACTTCGGTATCCGGGTGATCGCCTGGGGCGGCAAGCCGGTCTACGCCCACGAGTCGCGTATCGAGATCAACAGCCGGCGGGTGGACACCATTCTCGACGAGGTGATCACCGGCAATGCCTACGGCCAGGACGGCATTATCATCATGAAGGACGTGCGTCCGGAGGTCGAAGGGCAGGCTGCGACACTTCGCGACACCACGCCTGCCGAGTCGTTGCAGGCCTGGGAGTATTCGATCAAGGACTACGTGCCGAAGAACATCGTGCTGCCGGCGCTGCTCAACCCGCACATCCTGCTGGAAAACCCGGCGGTCCGGGCGTTCTTCGGCGAGCCGGTGGCGGACCGCCTGTACCGGCGCATCCACGAGATCAAGCAGCAGTCGCGGGTGATCGACTTCAAGCCGATCCACGCCTACAAGACCCCGTCCTACCGGCTGTACTTCGAGTTCCGCGAGGAAATCTTCAGCGCCCTGCGCCGCGCCGTGGGCGAGGACATCGGTTACCCGCCGCCATTGCCAGCCTGCCTCGACAAGGTCGCGCCCGAGGATTTCGAGCGTTTCGTCTACTACTTCGCCGAGGACCGCGAGTCCGGCGAAGCCCACAACTATTTTGCCAACGGGGGGGTGTTCTGATGAACGGCGAAGCCTTGCACTCACTGCACGATATCGATCCGAACTACCCGGTGCCGCGGGTCCAGGCGTTCCTCGCGCACCCGGACAACGGCGACTTCCTGGAGTACGTGTTCAACGACCCGTTCGGCTGCCATGTGTTTCCCGGCGATATCGCCGGCTACCCATTGCCGTCGTTCTTCGCGGACATGGATCGGGAAATCCGCCAGGCCCGGCAGATCCATCTGTGGGCCTACATTCCCACCTGTCGCTACCGCTGTCATTTCTGTCAGTACCCGACGGTGATCCTCAACCCCGGAGCGGCCTCGTCCCAGGTCGTGTTCCGCGACGTGGTGGACTACAACATCAAGGAAGCCGGCCTGTGGCTGGAGCAGGTACCGAGCCTAGCCCAGGCCGAGGTCGGCGAGTTCAATATCTTCGGCGGCACGCCTTCGCTGCTGCCGGAGTCGGAGTTGCGCCGGCTGATGGCGTTCTACCGCAGCCACTTCAACTTCTCGGCCGCGACCCTGCGCTTCGAGGGCGAGCCGGGCACGCTGAACAGGGAGTACCTGTCGCTGCTCAAGGAGCTGGGCTTCACCAAGATCAGCTTCGGCGCGCAGTCCTTCGACGATCGCATCATTGCCGCCTGCGGGCGTATGCATTCGGCCGAGGAGTGCGTGGACACCATCCACCACGCCCGTGCCATCGGCCTGGAGTGGGTCAGTGTCGACCTGATCTACGGCATGCTCGGCCAGAGCGTCGACGATGTGAAGTACGACATGCAGAAGGCCCTGGCGCTGGAACTGTCCCACGTGGTGATCAGCAAACTGCACATGGAGGAGTTCATGAAGACCCGCACCGGGGTCTCCGGCGAAAAGCAGAGCCATTGGCAGCGCAAGGGCCTGATCAGCATGAACGACATGACCTTCCCCGGCCTGGGCAAGCAGTACCAGATGCGCGAGCTGGTGGAGCAGTACCTGGCACCCGGCTATCGCGAGCACCCGACCATGTACTTCCACCAGAACCCCCTGCCGGCGGAAAAATGGAAAGGCCTGATCACCGACCTCGAAACCCAGTACCCCGAGGTGGCGATCGGTCTGGGCGGCAGCTCCAAATGCACCCGCGCCGAGGCGATCAACATCACCGGCTACGCCAGGTACAAGCAGGCGCTGGACGAAGGCCGCCTGCCCATCGACGAAAGCCGGGGCGTCTCGCCGCTGCAGCGTGAAGTGAACGCCTTCAAGATGGCGCTTTCCACCCTGGTGCCGGTGGACGACCAGGTGTTCCGCCGGCGTTTCGACGGGCGCAGCTACCACGACAACCCGATCATCAGCGCAACCCTCAAGACGCTGGTGGACAAGGCGCTGGTCTGCGTCGAGGGCGATCGGGTGCGGCTGACGCCCAATGGCGTGACCCTGGTGGAAGCCATCATCAATACCCAGTTCACCGCACCCCAAGCCTGAGGAGCACGTCGATGCAAGAGCACAACGGCAAATCCGTCCCGGTCTTCAGCCTCCACTATATCGCCATCGATACCGAGGCCGGGGTGACGCCGGAGCAGTTCGAAACCTTCGTGCGCGAGAAGGGCGTGCACATTCCCTGTTACCCGGGCTGGAGCTGGACCCTGCTGCGCGGGCTGCGGGGCGAACGGGCCGGGCAGTACCTGATGCTTTTCGAGATCGCCAGTGCCGGGCAGCGTGACCTGTATGTCGGCGCCGACGGCAACAAGACCGAACGGGCCCGCCAGTTCTGGCGCGAGCGCCCACAGGCCCGGGATATCCTCGGTGAATGGCAGCGCTACGGCACCTACGCCGAACTGCCGACGCTCTTTACCGACTACCGGCTGCTGGCCGAAAACCGCAAGAGCACAGTGGCACCGGGCCCACGTTACCAGGAGCGGGCAGGGCAGCCGCCTATCGCCCGGGTGATCGGCATCCACAACCTGGCGCTGCGTGCGGATGTCCAGGCACAGACCTTCGAAACCTTCATCGCCGAGAACCATCAGCGCATCGAGGACTACCCGGACTGGAAGTTCCACCTGCTCAAGGGCGAGCGTGGCAATCGCCTGGACCAGTATGTGGTGATGATGGAGATCGCCAGCCTCGAAGCGCTGGATGTGTTCTACCCCGAGCCGGATATCGCCACCGACGAGGCGGCGAAATTCGCCCGGGCCCACCGCGACACCAAGCAGATGTACGAGGAGTGGAAGCAACTGGCGTCGTTCTCCGGCTCGCCGCAGATCTACACCGACTACCTGTCGGTGGCGCAGAGCCTGGAGGTGACCGCCCCTTGACGACCCGACTGCTCGATTCGCAATGGGCGGGCAATCTGCGCCAGCAGCAGGCCACCCGTCGTATCTTTCTCGTCGCCGGGCTGGGCATGGCTGCCTGGGCGCCGCTGATTCCCTTTGTCAAGGCGCGCCTGGCTATCGGCGACGACACCCTGGGCCTGCTGCTGTTCTGCATTGCCGCCGGGTCCATGCTGGCGATGCCGTTCAGCGGGCGGGCCGTCGCCCGGTTCGGCTGCCGGGCCGTGATCCTGGCCTGCGCCACGCTGTTGTGCCTGGCACTGCCGTTCCTGCTCTATGCCAGCGCGATGCCGACGATTGCCGTGGCCCTGCTGCTGTTCGGCGCGGCCAACGGCCTGCTCGACGTGTCGATGAACGCCCAGGCGGTGATCGTCGAGCGCGACAGCGGACAGGTGAAGATGTCCGGTTTCCATGGTTTCTACAGCCTCGGCAGCGTCGCCGGGGCGGGCGGCGTCAGCCTGCTGCTGTGGGCGGGGCTGGAGCCTCTGCCGGTGGCCCTGGTGGTGGTGCTGCTGATGGCGGTGCTGCTGGTGCAGGCCGCCCCGCACCTGCTGGGTCGGCAGCTCCGCGAGTCCGCCGAGTCCGGGGGCGTTTTGCAGGCGCTAGGCCAGCCGAGCCTGCTGTTCATCGCGCTGCTGTGCTTTTTCATCTTCATGCTCGAAGGGGCGATGCTCGACTGGTCGGCGGTGTTGCTGCACAGCGAGCGGGGCCTGGACAAGAGCCACGCCGGCTTCGGCTACACCTTCTACGCCCTGGCCGTGGCACTGTGCCGACTCCGGGGCGATCGCCTGGTCAACGCCGTGGGGCAGGGGCGCACGCTGATGACCGGTGCCGGCTGCGCCGCCATCGGCCTGCTGCTGGTCGTCTCGATCGATCTGCCGGCGGTGGCACTGGGCGGTTTCGTCCTGACGGGCCTGGGCCTGGCCAACATCGTGCCGATTCTGTTCAGCACCGCCGGCAATCACCCCCGGGTGCCCTCGGGCATGGCCCTGTCGGCCGTGACCCTGGTCGGCTACAGCGGGTTGCTCTGCGGCCCGGCGCTGATCGGCCTGGTCGCCCGGCATGCCAGCCTGACCACGGCCTTTGGCGTCGGGGCGGTGATCCTGCTGCTGGTCGGCGCCAGCGCCAGGCCCCTCACGAAGGCTGCACGCTAGACACCACTTATCTTCATTCCGACGTTGTTCATCCATGGAGTCATCATGAATCAAGCATCCGCCGCGGTATTCAGCCTGCACTACATTGGGCTCAACCTGAAAAAGGGCGTGACGGCCAAGGATTTCGAGGATTTCGTGCGCCAGCGCGGCGTTGCCATCCCGGCCTATCCCGGCTGGCGCTGGACATTGCTCAAGGGCCTGCGCGGCGAACGGCAGAACCAGTACCTGATGCTGTTCGAGGCGCCCAGCGCCGAAGCATACGCCCATTACATCGACCGCAATGGCGACCAGACCGCCCATGCCCGCGAGTTCTGGCTGCAGCATGACGAAGCGCTGGAACTGATCGGCGAATGGAAAACCTTCGCGACCTTCGCCGAACTGCCGACCCTCTTTTCCACCTATTCGCTGCTGGCGCAGAACGCCAACAGCTCCCTGGCCGAAGGGCCCAACTATCGTGCCGTGGCCGGCGAAAAACCGGTGGAGCGGGTGGTGGGCATCCATAATCTGGCGCTGCGCTCCGGGGTGTCGGCGCAGACCTTCGAGGACTTCATCACCGGCAATATCCAGCGCATTGAAGATTACCCGGGCTGGAAGTTCCACATGCTCAAGGGGCAGGGCGGCAACCGCCTGGACCAGTACGCGGTGATGCTGGAGATCGAGAGCCTGGAATCGCTGGATTCCTTCCACCCGGAACTGGACGTGTCGACGCAAAGGGCCCTGACTTTCGTACGCGAGCACCAGGAGAGCGAGCGCATGTACGAGGAATGGCGGCAACTGGCGTCCTTCTCCGGCGCGCCGCAGGTGTATACCGACTACATCACCATTGCCGGGAATGGTGACTGAAATCGGCGGACGTCTGAAATGATCGTTCCCACGCTCCGCGAGGGAATGCCTCATCGGCCTTTCAATGCAGCGGTCAAACGCTGGGGAGCGGATCGTTACGCCAAGCGCTGAAACTGCGGGGCCTGCCATCCTTATGGCGAGCGGGCTTGCCCGCGCTCGGCTGCATGGCAGCCGTAAAAACCGCCGCCCCGATTGCGCAGGCAGTATCGCGGTAACCAAGCGCTACGTGCTCCAGCGCGGCGGCGCGACCTCCGGTCAAGCCCGCGTTGGGGCGCGAAGCGGCACTGAAACCGACACACCAGCCTGGCAGGATGAATCGATTTGTCCGGTTTGCGGCTGCTGTGCAGCCGAGCGCGGGCAAGCCCGCTCGCCACAAAGGCTGAGCTGCGCCTTGCATCACCCGGTTAAAGATCGAGATGCAAGAACTGACTGAAGCCGTTGGCCTGATATGTTCCAAACGGCCCGCCCGACCGAAAGCCCTTGGCCCGGTACAGAGCAAGTGCCGGTTCAAACGCACTGCCGCTCCCGGTTTCAAGGCTTAGGCGCCGCATTTGTCTCGCGCGAGCGGTCAGGATGATGTGATCCAGGATGGCAGTCGCCGCTCCCCGGCGAATGAAATCAGGATGTGTACGCATCGATTTCACTTCGCCGTTGCCATCGGGAAGCCTCTTCAGGGCGCCGATACTCGCTATCCTGCCAGCCGACCAGGCACTCCACAGTGTCACCTCTGGCACACGAAGACCCGAGAGGTCCAGGGCAAAGACATTTCCCTTTGGCGAGTCGGCATGCATGCCTGACAAATGAAGTGCCAGAAGCTCCAGTGTCTGAGGTTCAGTCATGTCATCTTCGCGGATAGTCAGCAATTTCTTTTCCTTTCAATAGCAAAACCGTGGATGTTGTCAACGAGTCAGAACGCGTTTGCCCAGTTGGTAAACCTGATGCCGAGTTGACTCCATCTCGGAAGGGATACCGCTCATTTCCACAGGGCATGGAAATGATGAACCGGTCCGTGGCCGCTCCCCACCTGCAACTGATCGGCGGCGCCCAGCGCGGCCGTCAGGTATTCCTTGGCGCGGGAGACCGATAACGGCAGGGGCGATCCGGGCAGCAGGGCGGTGATCGCGGCGGCAAGCGTACAGCCCGTTCCGTGAGAATGGCGGGTAGCGATGCGCGGCGCGTCCAATGCCAGTGTGCGGCCACCTCCGGTCAGCAGATCGATGCTCCGTCGACCCTCCAGGTGCCCACCCTTGAGCAGCACCCAATCCGCGCCCAGTCGCGCCATTTCAGTCACCGCCACCTGCATCTCTTCCAGCGATCGTGGTTCTTTGTCCTGCAGGAGCACACCGGCCTCGGGCAGATTCGGGGTGATCAGGGTGGACAGTGGAATCAGGCGCTCCCGAACGGCCGCGACCGCTTCTGGTGCCAACAGCAAATCACCGCTTTTCGCGACCATGACGGGGTCCAGAACGATGGGGCAGCGGGCCCGCTTGCGTAGACACTGCTCGATGGCTTCGACAATGCCGGCGTTGGCCACCATGCCAATCTTCACGGCATCGACACGCACATCGTCGAATACGGCCTCGATCTGCTCGGCAACGAAATCGGGCGCCAGGGGGACGAAGCGACGCACACCTTGCGTATTCTGCGCCACGACCGCCGTGATGACGCTCATGCCATAGGCACCCAGGGCCGAAAAGGTCTTCAGGTCGGCCTGAATGCCAGCACCACCGCTAGGATCGGTGCCTGCGATCGTGAGGACATTGGCTATCACGGTGCGGGCACCGCCGAAACCGGTGTCTGCGCCAACAGGTCCGAAAAGCGTTCGCGGATGGAACGGATGATGCCGGCGCCATCCAGGCCGCATTCGGCGAGCAGGGCAGCGCGCTCGCCATGGTCGATGAAACTGTCTGGAAGCCCCAGTTGCAGCACGGGGCGAAGCGTGTCGCCAGCCAGCATGGCTTCCACGCACGCCGAACCCGCTCCGCCCATGACACAGCCTTCTTCGAGGGTGACCAGGGCATCGTGGGTACTTGCCATCTGCCGGACCAGTCGCGCATCGATCGGTTTCACGAAACGCATGTTGACCACCGTCGCGTCCAGCTTCTCGGCGGCCGCCAGGGCGGGGGCGACCATCGGACCGAAGGCAAGGATGGCCAGGCGCCCGCCCGCGGGCCGCGTGGTGGTGCGGCGGATCTCGCCCTTGCCGATCGGGATGGTCTGCATCTGCGCCATGGTGGCCACGCCCGCCCCGGCGCCACGCGGGTAGCGCACGGCCGTCGGATTCGGTTGCTGCAGCGCCGTGTAGAGCATCTGCCGACATTCGTTCTCGTCCGACGCCGTCATCACCGTCAGGTTGGGAATGCAGCGCAGGAAGGCCAGGTCGTAGGCGCCGAGGTGGGTGGCGCCGTCGGCCCCGACGATGCCCGCGCGGTCGATCGCAAAGACGACGGGCAGGTTCTGTAGCGCGACATCGTGAATGACCTGGTCATAGGAGCGCTGCAGAAAGGTCGAGTAGATGCCGACCACCGGCCTCAAGCCTTCCGCTGCGAGGCCCGCCGCGAAGGTCACGGCGTGCTGCTCGGCGATGCCCACGTCGTAGTAGCGTGACGCAAACCGCTTGGCGAACGCCACCATCCCCGAGCCTTCGCACATCGCCGGCGTGATGCCGACCACGCGCGTATCCTGTTCGGCAACGTCGCAGAGCCATTCGCCGAACACCTGCGAGTAGGTCTTGGGGGGCGGTACCGCGGCCGCGGTGACCCCACGGGAAGGATCGAAGCGTCCCGGGCTGTGATACCGCACGGGATCGGCTTCGGCAGGCGCGTACCCCATGCCCTTGCGGGTCACGACGTGCAGCAGTTGAGGGCCGCGCAGGTTTTTCATGTTTCGCAGCGTGGACACCAGCGCCCCGAGGTCATGGCCGTCCACTGGACCGATGTAGTTGAAACCCAGCGCCTCGAAAAGCGTCGACGGCAGCAGCAGTCCCTTGACCTGCGCTTCGAGGCGCTGCGCCATGCCGCGCAACGGGGGAGTGGCGAGCAGCGCCTGTTCGACCCCCGTGCGTAGCGCCGTGTAGAAGGGGCCCGACATCAGGCGCGCGAGATGGCCACTGAGGGCGCCCACGGGCGCCGAAATGGACATGGCGTTGTCGTTCAGGATCACGATGAACGGCAAGTCGCGCTCGACGCCCGCATTGTTCATGGCCTCGAACGCCATGCCCGCGCTCATCGCGCCATCGCCGATCACGGCGATCGCATGGCGTTCGTGGCGCTGCTGCCTGGAGGCGAGCGCCATCCCCAGCGCGGCCGAGACGGAGGTGCTCGAGTGGGCGGTGCCGAATGCGTCGAACGGGGACTCCTCGCGCACCGGAAAGCCCGACAGGCCGCCAGCCTGGCGCATGGTGTGCATGCGGTCGCGACGGCCCGTCAGTATCTTGTGCGCGTAGGTCTGGTGGCCTACGTCCCAGACGATACGATCGTGCGGGGTGTCGAAGACATAGTGCAGGGCGATCGTCAGTTCAACGACGCCCAGGTTCGGTGACAGATGCCCGCCCGTGCGCGCAACGCTGTCCAGCAGAAAGGTCCGCAATTGGTGCGCCAGTTGCGGCAGTTGGCTGGGGTCGAGGCGACGCAGGTCGGACGGGCCATCGAGACTGTGAAGCAGGTCGATCATGGAGGATCCTTGGCTGAAGAAGCGGCTTGCTTGCATGCGTTGCACGGCATTTGATTGCAATTGCAACCATACTAAACGGCAAGGCATGCCACAGGCAAGGATGACCAGGCCGCACACCGGTGCGCGCCTGTTTGCAACGCGGACAGGCGCTCACGGGGCGCGAGGGACTCGACTCAGGATGGGCGAGGGCGCAGGCAGGCGTTGCTAGAACGCCGTCACGACGGTCACACCAGCCGTCTCGAAGCGATCCATGTTCACCAGGGCGTCAATGGATTGCTCCAGACTGATGGTTTTGCCGACAAGCTTCTCGGGGGCCAATTTGCCGCAGTGGATCATCGCGATCATGGCGTCGTAGCGATGCGCTTGCATGCCGTGACTGCCATGGATCTCCAGTTCATGCGCGATGACCCTGTCCATCGGAATGGCAGGCTTGGCGTGGTCGGCAAGCATCAGGCCGACCTGGATATGCCTGCCGCGACGGCGCAGATTGTTGATGGAGTTGAAGCAGGTCGTCGGGTGTCCCAAAGCGTCCAGCGAGACATGCGCGCCGCCTCGGCTGATCTCCATGACCGCCTCGGTGACGTCCGCGACCTGGCTGGCGTTCACCGTTGCCACGGCCCCCAGTGCGCGTGCCAGTTCCAGCTTGTCATCGGCGATGTCGATGGCAATCACGTTCGCACCGATGGCCTGGGCGATCATGACCGCAGAAAGTCCCACGCCTCCGCAGCCATGCACAGCGACCCACTGGCCTGCGCTGACCTTGCCCTGATCGACGACCGCCCGGAACGACGTGACGAAGCGGCAGCCCAGGCTCGCGGCTGTCGCATAGTCCATGGTTTCAGGCAGGGCGACCAGGTTCAGATCTGCCTGATGAATCCCGACGTACTCGGCGAACGACCCCCAGTGGGTGAAGCCTGGCTGGAACTGGGAGTGGCAGACCTGCTGATTGCCGCTGTTGCACTCCGGGCATGCGCCGCATCCCCCCACGAATGGCACGGTTACGCGATCGCCCACCTTCCATTTGGTGACATGGCTGCCCACCTCTGCCACGACCCCGGCGAGTTCGTGCCCTGGAACATGGGGCAGCTGGATGTCTGGATCATGACCTTTCCAGCCATGCCAGTCGCTGCGGCACACCCCCGTACCCTTGACCTGGATCACCACGCCGTGCGGGGCCGGGGCCGGGTCCTCGACAGTCATCAGGCGCGGCGGCTGGGAAAAGGCTTCGTAGACTACAGCTTTCATGAGCATTACCTCGGCTTGGCTGACATCAGTTTTGTCTCCGGCGGTGCAGATCGGCCAACTACGCGGTCAAGGCGTAGCTGGCTGCAGACTGCCAACCTGAGCCAATGATTGACTCCAGACCTGTCATCAAGCATCCGGAGCCCGGTCATTATGGAGAAATGCTCTGGAATTACCTTTCGGATTGAATTTGACAGCCACCAAAATATGAAATTACCTTTCATTAATTGACTTGATCCTGAAAGGTAAATTCATGAGCGACAGGCTGGACAGAGTAGAAATTGCAATTGCGGACAGACTGCAACGTGACGGCAGGCTCTCGAACGTAAAGCTGGCCGAGCAACTGTCCCTCAGCGAAGCCTCCTGCTGGAGGAAGCTGAAGCGCCTTGAAGAGTGCGGGGTAGTCGAAGGCTACCAGGCCGTGCTGAACAGAAAAAAGCTGGGCTTGGGAGTCATGGCCTTCGTGCAGATTTCGTGCACTGACCATAGTGAGGAAGCGACGGCAAAACTCGAGAGAATAATCGAGTCGGCACCACAGGTGCTGAGCTGTCATAACACCACAGGGGAGGCTGACTTTTTACTGCAAGTGGTCGCTCGTGATCTGGACAGCTACAGCCGATTCGTGGAGAAGGTGTTGAGGAAGCTGCCCGGCGTTTCCAGTATCAGATCGAACCTGTCTTTGCGGGAGCTGAAAACCACTAACCGATTGCCGGTGACGGAGCTGCTGAGCCTGTGACAGGAATGGCCACCGGCGAGGGCCCGAATTCACCCAGGCGCCGAGCCGGCGCCCCCCTCAGGAACGCGCCGGGCCGGCCTCGACCTGCTCGCGCAGCAACTGCAGGTAGCGGCGCGCGCCGAGGCCCAGCGGGCGGCTCTTGTACCATATCACATCGACCCAGAGGCGGATCTGGCTGGCCATGTTGTCGAACTTCACGGCCGCCAGCACACCCGAGTCGATCATCGGCTGCACCAGCGGATCGGGCAGGTAGGCCCAGCCCATGCCGGCCTGCACCAGGTCCAGGGTGGCCATGTAGCTGTCGGTAAGCCATACCCGGTGCGACAACACGATCTGCGGGTCGGAAGCCTTGGGGTCGCCGCTGGCCACCACGATCTGCCGGGTGTCGGCCATACGCGCTTCGTCCAGCGGTTTGCCTTTGCTGGTGAAGGGGTAGCCGGGTGCCGCCACGGCGGTAAGCAACTGGCTGCCGGCCTCGGCGAAGGCCTCGCGCTCGTCGATGCCGGGGCGCTCGAACATCAACGCCACGTGCACGCTGCCATCATGGATCATGCGCACCGCATCGGTCTGCGCCGCCGAGCGGATCTCGATCTCCAGGGTCGGGAACTCCCGGGCCAGCATGGTCAGTGGGCGGCTCCAGACGCCGGTCTGCAGCTCAGGCGCCATGGCCAGCACGAGGCGGCGCTCCAGGCCCTTGTGCAACTGCAGGGCGTGGGCGTCGAGCAGGTTCAACTGGCTGACCACCTGTCGCGCCTGCGGTTCCAGTGCCCGAGCGGCGGCGGTGGGCAGCGCCTTGCGGGTCGAGCGATCGAACAGCTCCAGATCCAGCTCCGCCTCCAACTGCGAAACCGCCATGTTCACCGCCGAAGGCACGCGCCCCAGAACGCGGGCGGCGGCGGAAAACGAGCCTTCGTCAATGACGGCGAGAAAGACCCGGAGCGATTCGCTGGTGAAGACCATGATTGTCAGATTTCCTGATAGTAGTTGTCTTTTTCTATCAGATTTATGCGCTTAGCATCCAGCCCATCGAAACGAGTTTCTTGAGGTGGGTATGTTCAGGGCAATGGCAGGTCAGGTGGCGTTAGTCAGCGGTGCCGGCAGCGAGAGCGGTATCGGCATGGCCATCGCGCGCCGCCTTGGCGCCGCGGGCGTGAAGCTGATCGTTACCGCCAGCAGCGCGCGCATCGCCGAGCGGGTGGGCGAGCTGCGCGCCGCCGGTTTCGACGCCGAAGGCCGCGCGGTCGACCTGACCGACGAACCCCGGGTGCAGGACTTCGCACGCTGGGCCGAGGCGTGCTGGGGCCGGATCGACATCCTGGTCAATAACGCCGGCATGGCCATGCAGGGCAGCCCCGAGCCTTTCGTCGAAGTTTCGAAGATGAGCCTCGATGTCTGGAACCTGTCGATTTCGCGCAACCTGACCAGCGCCTTTCTGCTCACCCGCGCGGTGCTGCCGGGCATGCAGCGGCACGGTTATGGCCGCGTGGTGCACGTCAGTTCTGTGACCGGTACCCGTGTCGGCAACCCCGGTGAGGCCGGCTACAGCGCCGCCAAGGCGGGCATGGTCGGTCTCAACCTGTCGCTGGCGCTGGAAGTGGCCGGGCAGGGCATCACAGTCAATTCGGTGGCCCCGGGCTGGATCGCCACCGGAGCCACCCAGCCGGAAGAAGCGCGCGCCGCCGCCTACGTGCCGGTGGGCCGCGCCGGTCATCCCGACGAAGTCGCGGCGGCGGTGGCCTTCCTGGCGTCGCCCGAAGCCAGCTACATCACCGGCGAGACGCTGGTCATCGACGGTGGCAACGCCCTGATCGAGAACAAGGCGCCTTGAGGGCGCCACCTTTATCCACCTACCTAGCGGCTTGCCTAGCCGAGGAGTGAACCTGATGCAGCCCGTCGTTCTGATTACCGGTGTTCTCGGCGGAATCGGCCAGGCCGTGAGCGAGCGTTTCGCCGCCAGCGGCTGGCGCGTGTTCGGCACCGACCTGGAGGCCGGCGGCCTGGCCAGCCAGCAGGCGGCAGGCAAGCTGGTCGGGGCGCATGCCGCCGACATTCGCCAGCCTGGCGCCTGTCGCGAGGTGGTCGCCGCGCTCCTCGCCACCACCGGGCGCCTGGATGCCTTGGTCAACTGCGCCGGCGTATGGCGTGAAGGCCCGGTGGAGTCGTTCAGCGAAGAGGACTTCGACATCGTGCTGAACGTCAACCTCAAGGCCACCTTCTTCATGTGCGCGGCCAGCATCCCGGCACTGCGCGAGACCCAGGGTGCCATCGTCAACATCTCCAGCGACGCCGGCCGCCAGGGCAACCGCAATGCCGCCGCGTACTGCGCGAGCAAGGGCGCGGTGACCATCATGACCAAGGCCCTGGCACTGGACCTGGCCCCCGATGGCGTGCGCTGCAACAGCGTTTCGCCGGGCGATGTGGAAACCCCGATGCTCAAGTTCCAGGCCCAGCGCTACGGCAATGGCGACATGGACGCCTACTACCAGGATCTGCTGGCCAAGTACCCGCAAGGTGACGCCGCCCGTTTCATCCAGCCCGGCGAAGTGGCCGACCTGGTGTTCTTTCTCTGCCAGAGCAGCGCCCGGTCGATCACGGGCGCGGACCTGGCCATCGACTGTGGTGTGTCGGCCGGCAATTGAATCTTGCCCCGACCTGATTGATAACAAGGAGCCTCCCCATGTACCAGAGTGGCATCAACGATAAAGCCGTCGAAACTTTCACCGCGCGTGAGCGCGAGCGTTTTCTGCAGCGCAATCCGAAATCCGTCGAGCTGGCCAGGCGTGCCCGCAACTCGCTGTTCGGCGGCGTGCCGATGCACTGGATGAATGACTGGTCGATGCCCAGCTCACTGTTTGTCAGCCAGGCCAAGGACGCGCGCTTTCATGATGTCGACGGCAACGAGTACATCGACTTCTGCCTGGGCGATACCGGCAGCATGTTCGGCCACTCGCCCGACCCCATTGCCAAGGCCATCGCGGAGCAGGGGGCCAACGGCCTGACCACCATGCTGCCGGGAGAAGACGCCGTGGTCGCCGGCGAGCTGCTTGCCGAGCGTTTCGGCCTGCCGTTCTGGCAGATGGCGACCACCGCCACCGACGCCAACCGCTTCGTGATTCGCTGGGCCCGCGCGATCACCCAGCGCAAGGTTTTGCTGGTGTTCGACGGCTGCTACCACGGTACTGTCGACGACGTGATGGTGCGCTTCAAGGACGGCCGCACGGTGCATCGCGGCGGGCTGATCGGTCAGGCGCGCAACCTGGCCAAGACCAGCCGCGCCGTTCCGTTCAACGATGTCGCGGCCCTGGAAGCGGCTCTCGCCCAAGGCGATGTGGCGGCGATTCTCTGCGAGCCGGCGATGACCAACATCGGCATGGTGCTGCCCGAGCCGGGCTTCATGGAGAAGGTTCGTGAGCTGAGCAGTCGATACGGCACCCTGCTGATCATCGACGAAACCCACACCATCTCCACGGGCCCTGGTGGCTGCACTCGCGCCTGGAACCTCAAGCCGGACTTCATGACCCTGGGCAAGCCGATTGCCGGTGGCGTGCCGTGCTCGGTGTACGGTTGCAGCCACGAAATGGCCCAGGCCATGCGCCTGGCCCAGCAACACGCCAGCGAAACCAGTCATGGCCACGGCCATAGCGGCATGGGCACCACGCTGTCGGCCAACGCCCTGGCCATGCGTTGCATGCGTGTGAACCTGGAGCAGGTGATGACGCAGGCGGCCTACGACCACATGCTGTCGCTGTCGGCACGCCTGGCCGAAGGCCTGCGCGGACTGATCGGCCGGCACCACCTGAACTGGTCGGTGACCGAACTGGGGGCGCGCTGCGAATTCCAGTTCTGCAGCACTGCGCCGAAAACCGGTGCCGAGGCCGAAGCGGCCTTCCACGACAACCTGCAGATGGCCCTGCACCTGTACCTGATCAACCGCGGCATTCTCATTACGCCGTTCCACAACATGACCCTGTGCACCCCGCAAACCACCGCTGCCGACGTCGACCAGCTGATCAGCACCCTCGATGAAGGGCTGACCGAGCTGCTGGCCATCCCCGGTGCCCGGGCCTGAGTCCTGTTGTCGAGCGCCGGCGTGATTCTGAAGATCGCGCCGGTCTTACCGCCATCCTTTACGAGTACCGATCATGCAATTCGCCGACATTCAGGAAGCCCGGGATTTTCTCGCTGCCCACCCCGAGGTGCGCAGCATCGAACTGATGCTGATCGATGCCAACGGCATTCCGCGCGGCAAGCTGCTGCACCGTGAAGAGCTGCTGGCGATCTACCAGAACGGTCGCCCGCTGCCCAGCTCGATCCTGTCCCTGACCCTGCAGGGGGAGGACGTCGAAGCCACCGGCCTGGTCTGGGAAGTGGCCGATGCCGACTGCTGGACGTACCCGCTGCCCGGCAGCCTGACCCTGCAACCCTGGCGCAACACCCCCACCGGCCAAGTGCAGGTGAGCATGCACCCGACCCAGGGCCAACCGGCTGCACCGGCCGACCCGCGCCATGCGTTGGTCCGGGTGATCGACCGCCTCAAGGCCGACGGCTTCCACCCGGTGATGGCTGTGGAACTGGAGTTCTACCTGCTGGACAAGCATCGTGACGTCAACGGCCGCCCGCAGCCGGCGGTGCAGATGAACGGCGTGCGCCCTGAAGCGCCACAGGTATACGGTATCTACGAGCTGGAGCAGGTTCAGCCGTTCCTCGACGACCTCTATATGGCCTGCGAAATTCAGGGGCTGCCGGTGCGCACGGCCATATCGGAGTACGCGCCGGGCCAGCTGGAACTCACTCTCGAGCACCGTTTCGACGCGCTGCAGGCCATCGACGAAGGCATTCGCTACAAGCGCCTGGTCAAGGGCGTGGCCAACAAGCATGGCCTGCAGGCCTGCTTCATGGCCAAACCGTTCGGTGACCGGGCCGGCAGCGGCCTGCATATGCATATCAGCCTGGCGGACGAGAAGGGCAACAACCTGTACGCCAGTGAAGACCCGTTGGGCACGCCGCTGCTGCGTCATTCCATCGGCGGCATGATGGCCACGCTGCTCGATTCCCTGGCGATTTTCTGCCCCAACGCCAACTCATTTCGCCGCTTCCAGGCCAACAGCTACGCGCCGCTGGCCAAGAGCTGGGGTGTGAACAACCGCACGGTCTCGTTCCGCGTGCCAGGCGGACCGGCCGTGAGCCGACACATCGAGCACCGCATCTGCGGCGCCGATGCCAACCCATACCTGGCGGCCGCCGCCATACTCGCCGGCATCCATCACGGCATCCGCGAGCAGATCGACCCAGGCGCCGCCATCGTCGGCAACGGCTACGAACAGGCCACTGAATTTCTACCCACTGACTGGCTCACCGCACTACGCGCCCTGGAAGCTTCGGCCTGGGCTCGCGAGGCGCTGGGGGAGGCGTTCCTCAAGGTATTCCTGGCGATCAAGCAAGCCGAGTACCGTCAGTTCATGGCCGAGGTCGGCGAGCAGGACTGGCGTTGGTATCTGCACCACGCCTGAGTGGATTGCAACTGGGTAATGTGAATTCTGGAGATCTCTGGGTCATCCGGCCCGGAGCGCCGTCTGCCAAAGCGTCTCGGATGAAAACAAGGAGGCGTCCGGGCGTTTAGGAGCGCGAATACCCCAATACTTAATTTAACATAATATACATTATGCGTAGCTTCGTATGAGACTACCGGGGCATGTCGCAATGCGATTTTCGCGGGCTCGAAAATTACGGTCGCTGTTGGCTCTTAGATCGGCGTTGTGCCATTTGGTCCAGCACCTGATCCAGATGCGGCGCGAGCTTCAACACGTCCAGGTCTACGGCTTGAACTGAACCGGCTTCGTACGGATACCGCGTGCCGACGAACAGATTCGAGGCAGTACTTATCCATTTTTCCAACTCGAAGACAGGTGCCAAGCTCTGCGAAATGGCACGAAGCTGGCTGGCCAGCTCAGCAGGAATCGCGTTGTACAGATCAAACAGGCCGTGCCCACTACCAGGTGGCCTCAGGCGCAGTCGCAGATGCCCTTCAGGATCATATTCAGATCTGGGGTAACGAGGGTCAGCCTCAACCAGGAGCGACTTGAGAAAAAGCTCACAAGCCAGCGCCGAATTCATGATGGCGGGCCAGTAAAGACGCGGGTCACGGTCACTTTGCGCCGTAACCTCAAGGATTTGCGCTGCTCGCAGAAACGCCCGAGCTTCCTCGATAACCCAGGTACTGGGCAGTGGTTCGTAATCCATCGCATAGCGCCTTTTAAGTGAACCGAGCGTGGAGGTGTTGCTAGTAGCAACAGCGTCCGAATCGCATGGTAATGAAGAAATGAGCCTGGCACCCTGCCCTTATAATATGATTAAAAAGAATATCTCAACTAATAGTTGAGATATCCAATTTCCAGTCATTTGACCACCACTTCTCGGCTGATCCCGGCTGTGTTAAAACACTCGAAACCTGAACCGGCGAGGACGTACACATGGGGCAACTCAAGGAAGCTTTGAAGCTGTTCAACGACGAGGAACTTGAAAATGTGCGCGAGCATGTAAAAACGCTCTTCGATCTTGGCAAGGCACGTGCCAAAGTCGCCGAGCTGGAGCTCACGAACCGCTTGAATGCCTCCCCGGACGGCGACCATCAGACAGTGCCCATTTCGCACATCATCGATACCTATTCCGCGGTGCATGCCTACAATTCTGCCGTGACTGATCGCCAAGTCCTCAGTGTAGTCATGGGGCCCCTGGAAAAAATCGCCGCAGGCGGTTCTGCCAGGGTGCGCAACGTCATTGGCACCCAGATAACGGACATCATCAGGGCCTTTCTCAACCACAACGAAGAACTCGCCGCAGGACAGGACAGATATTTCGTCCTGACTGACGGTCCCTCCATCATCAAGTTGGACCTTAGGATCTGGGCAACTTCTGTAAATGCCCGGGATATTCGTGAAAAAATTGAGAAAATCTTGGTGGTCTCAGCTGTAAAGTCATCGATTGATATCCAGAAAATAAATCTCAATATCTTTATCTCGCTCTACCAGAGTCAACTAAGCCGATCGTCTCTGAGTCCCCATGAAATCATCGAGGAGATCACTCAAGCCACAGAAATCATTCGTGTACTCAAAGACTTTACAAAGCCGATCCAGGCTATGTAAGAAATCGCTTGAAACTTGGTTGTGCGGCGTTAAAAACCGGCAACGCCGGCTCTCACTCACAAAAAGCAAGCGCCGCCGCGCAACCGGTGGCGTTCGACAAGAACGCTCAATGGAGTTCTAGGGCACGTGCACAAAATTTGGGAACGATGCACCATCCGAGGGCTCTGATGCTACTCTGAAGCCGTTTGCTATCAGCCAGGCTACTGCCCCATGACATCCGCCGAGCTAGAGAGACCTTCCATGGCACCTGCCCCTCGCCCATCGACGGCCCGTCCCTGGCTGCCCCGGCTGTGTCTTTCCCTGTCGCTGCTGACTGCACAGGCCGCACTGGCCGCGCCCTCTCCCATCGATCTGTACATCCTCGACGCACCGCCACTGACCTTTGTCGACGATTCCAACGGGCATGGCATCGTCGGCGATATTGTCGTGCAGGCCATCGCCAGGACGGGCCGCACCACCCATATAGAGGCATTGCCCTGGGCTCGGGCGCAGCGGCATGTCAGTGACAGGCAGGATCTGTTGATTGCACCACTGACGCGCACGCCGGAACGTGAGGATCGCTTCACCTGGATCGCACCGGTCATGAGCATGGACCGGGCCTTTTTCAGTCTGGACAAGCCGGTGACCAGCTTCGAGCAGGCCAGGCAGACCTATCGGGTGATCGGTGTCGGACTCGGTAGCGCGCAGGAGGAGATCCTGCGCGCCCAGGGTTTTGACAACGATCAGATCTATCCTCTGACCATCGGCGATAATCCCGCACAAATGCTGCTCATGGGGCGGATCGATGCCTGGTTCAATGGCGTTCCGGAAAGCCGGTACATCTGGCCGAAGCTGTCCGAGCGCAAGCTTTACATGAGCCCGGTGATGAGTTCGGCGGATGTTTATCTGGCCTGTTCCAAACAGTGTTCCGCAGAGTTGGTGAAGGGGTTGCGCAATGCCGTGGAGACGCTGCGCCAGAATGGGGCGCTGGAGCGCTCGCGGCTGAGGTATTTTTCAGAGTGATGGGCTCTGCCCTGCTCAACTGTTCACTCACGGCAATGGCGGATCGCCAGGCCGCTGGCTGCCACGGGCGCAAGGTGATGCACCGGCAATACCATTTCTTGTTGTTGCATACCTTGTTTCCGCCTGATGGAACTGGCCCAATGGAGTTTGTGACGTAGGACTGTGCTCGTCGTCTCTACCCATTGCCTGACAGTCCCCACTAGCCGGACAGGAGCACAGATGCAGCTCAAACACAAAATCGTCGCCTTGGGGATTCTGCCCCTGACGCTGGCGATCGCGGTGATCTGCGGCCTGGTATTTTCCCTCAACCGCCAACTGGGCGACCGGCAGGCGCAACTGATCGAACGCAGTATCCTGGAGAGCAAACGCGCAGAGCTGAAGAACTACGTCGCCCAGGCCCAGAGCCTGATCGCACCGCTTTACGATGATGGCAAGGGTAATGAGCAGGCGCGGGAGCAGGCGCTGGAGATACTGCAAAAGCTCAGTTTCGGCGTCGACGGCTACTTCTTCGTCTATGACCGCGACGGTCGTAGCCTGATGCATGCGCGGCAGATGGAACTGGTCGGCCAGGATCTCTGGGAGATGAAGGATCCCCACGGCCTGGCGGTGATCCAGGCCCTGCTGAAAACCGCGCAGTCCGGCACGGGCTTCCAGCGTTATGCCTGGAACAAACCGTCTACCGGCCAGGTCACCGACAAGTTGTCCTATGTGGTGATGCTCGATCGCTGGGGCTGGGTGTTCGGTACCGGTCTCTACCTCGAAGACGTCGACCGGGCCATCCGTCAGGCCCGCGACGAGGTGGCCCATGGCATTTACGAAACCATGCTGGCAATCGCTCTGGTGGCGCTGGTTGCGGTGCTGCTGGTGTTTGCCGGTGGCATGACGCTCAACCTCAGTGAGCAGCGCCTGGCCGATCGCAAGTTGCAGCAACTGACCCGACGTATCGTCAGCCTGCAGGAGGAGGAACGCTCAAGGATCTCCCGCGAGCTGCATGACGGGATCAGCCAGTTGCTGGTCTCGATCAAGTTCAAGTTCGAGCTGGCCGGGCATGTCTTCGAGAAACAGCAGTACGCCAAGGGACTGGGCATCCTGAGGGAGGCCACCGAGCGCATGAGTGAAGCGATCGGCGAGGTGCGCAACCTGTCTCACGACCTGCGCTCGTCGCTGCTCGACAGCTTGGGCCTGCCCGCGGCCATCGGTCATCTCGCGGCTGAGTTCGAGCAACGCACCGGCTTGCAGGTGAATTGCCGCGTCGCTGATTTCGACAGCCGCCTGGCCGATGAGGTCGCGGTATCGCTGTTTCGCATCGTCCAGGAAGGTCTGGCCAATATCGAGCGACATGCCCGGGCCCGGCACGTGTCAATCGACCTGTACAGCAGCGAAACCTCGATCCGCCTGCGGATGGTCGACGACGGCGTCGGCTTCGATGTCGCCGAAGTCACCCGAAGCCAGGCCGGTATCGGCCTGCGCAATATCCGTGAACGGGTCGAACAGTTTGGCGGACGCATCGAACTGACATCGATACCGGGTCGAAGTGAACTGGATGTGCTGTTGCCGGCAGGTCAGCCAAGGGAGGGAACGGGTCGCTGACTACAGGCAATCCTGCGCGGCCCGTTCGAACGGCGAGGCCTTGAAGGTCGATGCCAGCAACTGCCGTTCATAGAGAAATACCTTGCCGCCGCTGGGCGCCTTGTAGGCCTCCAGCACATTGTCCGCGGCGAACTTGCTGGCCACGACGATCTTGTAGTGCCGCTGGCTCTGGGAAACCATCGGCGCCAGGGCGTTTTTCTGCAGTTTCGGCACCACGCACTCGGTGTACTGCTCCGGCGTCTTGCTGGTCTGCAGGGTCAGCGTCGGGTCATTGGGAGCGGAGGCACAACCCTGGAGCAACAAGGCGGCGAAGGCCAGAACGGGGAGCAGTAGGCGGCGCATGGGCAAATCCTGGTAAAAGACACTGTTCGTTGGAATGGGGCGATTTTCCGGTGTACCCCGGCAAAACGGAACTTGCGATTCTCGATGTTCACTATTACTGGAACCGATAGTTCACTCGTTGTTGGGCACCTGGCGCGCCAGATCGGCCTTGCTCGAGGCTGGGGAAATGTCCTGCCGCGCCACTGGGTGGGAAATATCTGGTGGGAGCAGCCCCGCTCCCGCCGGACAGTGCCGCCTGATCACCTGGAGCCCAAGGTCTTTAGCGTTTCGCCTCGGCCAGGCTGGCGCAGAGCCGGCTCATGCACACCGAACCGACCACCGCGAGGATGATCGGTACCAGGAAGTCATGGTCGATGCGGGTGAATTCGGCCACCAGGACTATGGCGGTGAGCGGCATGCTCATGGAGGACGCGAGGAATGCCGCGGCGCCAACGAGGGCGAACGCCCCCAGCGCAATACCCGGCCAGGCCAGGCTCCACAGCCCTCCGAGGATGATCGCCAGCAACGCACCGATGGCCAGCCCCGGAGTCAGCAGGCCGCCTTCGGCACCGGCGCGCAAGCTGCTGCTGGTGATCAGCAGTTTGCCCCCCAGCAGCAATGCCGCCAGGCCGATCGTCAGCTCGCTGTCGAAGCCCAGTTGCGCCGGGCCCTTGCCGTTGCCGAGGATCTGCGGCAGGTAGACAGCGATACAGCCGATCAGGGTGAAGTTGACCAACGACAACAGCGGCAGTTGCCAGCCCCGCGCCGCATGGGTCCGGGCCTGGCCGGTGAGGCGCACGAAACCGTGGGCGGCCAGGCCGAACAGCGGGCCGGCGAGCAGTGCCCAGGCCAGCAGGCCCGGGCTCAGCGGGAAGGCCGGTACCACGTACTGCACCTCGGCACCGAGGCCGATCCAGGCAATACCGGCGCCGATCGCCGAAGTCGCCAGGGCCATGATCGCCGCCGGCCAGCTGAAGCTGCCGACCAGCACTTCCAGCACGAAGATCGCCCCGCCCAGCGGCACGTTGTACACAGCCGCCAGGCCGGCACCGGCGCCGCAGGCGATCATCAAACGTTGGGTCTCGACCGGCAGGCCGGCCCGGCGCGACAGCCAGGTGCCCACCAGGGCACCGACCTCGCGGGGCGCGACTTCGCGGCCCAGTGGGGAACCCAGGGCGACGGTGACGATCTGCAGCAAGGCGTGGGCCAGAGTGGTCTTGGCCGGCATCTCGGCGGCACCTGGCGCCACGGCCTTCTTGACGCTCACCAATGGCCGGCCGAAACGATAGAGCAGCCACCAGCCCAGGCCGGCGACCAGGCCACAGAGGGCGAGTACCAGCACCCGGCGCTCTGGCGAGGCATTGCTGACGCCGACCAGGAAGCTTTCGTGGCTGGTCAGGCTGTCCTGACCGTAGCCATAGGCAAGGTGCTGGATGGCGTGCAACAACATCGCCAGCAACATGCCACCCAGGCCGGCGCCAATGCCGGTGAGGATCACCACGCCACCGAGCATCAGCCGTTGACGCATGCCTGAGATGGTTTGCGGACGTGCGTCCTGCCGCAGCCGCTGTTGCGCCAAAGCCATTAGAATCCCCACGCCGTTCAATATGCCTGGCGGTCAGTATGTCGCGCGGGGACGGCCCTGCAAATCCTCGCTCGGGGTCGAGTCAGGTGGGGTTCAGGAAAGCCTGGCCGGCGTTGCTGCAAACGGACACATCAGGCTGACACCGTTCGTGGGAGCCTCCATGGCCCGGCGCAAGGCTTGAGTGCCTGTTCGCGGGCAAGCCCTGTTCCGACAGAGACCCTGCCAGGTGCATGCCCTAGGTCTCTACACGCCGCAGCGCATTGAATGCCAACTCGTCGCGTAGTTCCTCGAGCAGACGCAAGCCGTCTTCCCGCTGGCGCAAGCCACCCAGGGCAATGCCCGCCACCATCAGGTCGACACGTCCGGTCTCGCGGTCATAGACCCGCACGCTCAGCGAGGCGTCGCCCAGCACGCAGTCGCAGGCCAGCGGCGCAAAGCCCTGTTCGAGCAGCGCTCGTAGATCCATTAAAGAAAACACCGGCGATATCCTTGAGCAGGTTGGCTGCAGGCCGGGCAACAGGCCCGACCGCCTTGACTCCATGCTGGGACGCCAGACCTGCTCAGGAAACCCGAATATGGACTAATGGCACTGGTGCATTTGCACTATCAGTCCTGGGAACGGGTGCCAAACAACCCGCGCTCGCGGGCCCAGACGATCGCCTCGCTGCGGCTGTGCACGTCGAGCTTGGAGTACACCGTCGCCACGTGGTTGCGCACGGTATTGGGCGCCAGCTTCAGCCGCGCGGCGATCTCCTTGTCGGCCAGGCCTTCGCAGATCAGCTCCAGCACATCGCGCTCACGCGGCGTCAGGTCGCTGAAGGACAACCCTGGCAGTCTCCGGGCGTTGACGTTCTTCACCGTCGCCAGCTTCTCGATCAGTTTCTGGCTGAACCAGGACGTGTCCTGCATCGCCGCTTCGATTGCCGCCACCAGTTCCAGCTCGGAGCGCTTGCGCTCGGTGATGTTCATCAGCACCATCAGGTAGCAGGGCTCGTCCTGGATCTGCACGCTGTCGGCGGACAGCGCGCAGTCGATCAGTTCACCATCCTTGCGGCGAATGCGCAGGTCCAGGCTCTCCAGGCGACCGACCTTGGCCAGGGCGGCGAACACCTGTTCGCAGAGTTTGTCGTCCTCGAACAGGCCGATCTCGTCGAGCCGCACACCCAGCAGCTCCTGTGCCTGGTAGCCGGTGGTGCCGAGCAACGCCTCGTTGACGTCCAGCAGTTGTCGGCTGGCGACACCACAGAGCAGGGTCGGCGCTGGCGCCAGGCGAAAAGCCTTGGCGAAACGCTCCTCGCTGTGGCGCAAGGCCGTCTCGGCACGGCGGCGCGGCTCCAGGTCCATGAAGGTGAACAACATGCAGTCCTGCTCGTTGATGTCCAGCGGTTGGCCGGCCACGATCACCAGCTTGCTGTCGCCGTCGGCCAGCCTCAGCTCGGCCTGCATCTGCGGGATGGTCGCCCCCTCCCCCAGCCGCTGGATCGCCAGCTCGCGGCGTTCGGCGTCCTCCAGCACATCGAGTTCGTAGACCGAACGACCGATCACCTGCTCGCGGCTGTAGCCGGTCATTTCGAGGAAGCCCTGGTTGACCTTGATGTAGCGCAGGTCACTGAGCCGGCAGATCACTGCCGGTGCCGGGTTGGCGCCGAAAGCCTTCTCGAAGCGCTGCTCGGCGCTGGCCAGTTCCGTGGCGTCGCTGATGATCAGCACCAGGGACTCCGGTTCGCCGGCGCGATCGGTGAGAATCATGCTGCGAATATGATGCACCCGGGTGCGCTCCGGCTCGGCCTGAGCGGTGACCTCGACCACCAGGTCGTTGAAAGTCTCGCCATTGGCGACCCGGGCGATCGGGTAGCTGTCGGCGCTCAGGGGATGGTGATTGCGGTAGCGCAGGGTGAAGCGTTCGCGATATTGCTCGGCATTCGCGCCCAACTCGCCGACCTCGCTGACACCGTGCATGGCCAGGGCGGCTTCGTTGGCCCAGAGGATGCCCTGGTCGACTTCGACCAGGATCACCCCGTCGGACAGGCCGGCGATGATCTGTTGCAGTTGGCTGCGGTTGGTTTCGGTGGCGAGGACATCTTGGCTCATTGTTTCTCCCGAGGTGTCTTGATCAAGCAAGGGCCGGTGTTCAAACCGGCCGTTGCGATATCTGACCCCCGCGAGGTGCGCAAGTGCCCCGGAAATGGAGACCAGGCGCAGACTCCGACCCTCTGCAGGAGCCAGGCCATGGAAGTCGACGAGAGCGGTGTCAGGGTTTGAGAGAGGCGGCGATCCAGTTCGCCAGGTCGGTCACCTCGGCGGCGCTGATGGTATGTACCACACCAGGGTATGAATGGAATTGCGGTTCGATGGACAGGCTCTTGAGATACGCCAGTGCATCGGTCGCCCCGGCATAGGGAACCTGCGGATCAGCCGTGCCGTGCCCGATGAACACGCTCAGGTTGCGGTAGTTCGCCGGCGCCTTGACCTGGGTGCGCACCACCGGCAACAGCCGACCGCTCAAGGCCGCGATGCCGCGCAGCAACGCGGGATGCCGCAACGCCACCTCGTAGGTCATCATCGCACCCTGGCTGAAACCGACCAGGAACACCCTGTCCGGCCGGGTGTGATACTTCTCGGTGACCCGTTGGATGAAATCGGTCACGGCCTCGGCGCTCAACCTCAGGTCCTCGCTGCTGCCATCGTACTGCGCCGAATCGGTGCGCCTGTGGAACCACTGGTAGCCGCCCGAACTCAGCTCCAGTCGGGCACGAACCGACAGTATGGTGTAGTTGTCCGGCAGGCTCTCGCGGAGGCCGAACAGGTCGTCCTCGTCGCTGCCGTAGCCGTGCAGAAAGATCACCAAAGGCTGGTCGCGGGTATCGGGCTCGGCCTGTGCCAGGTAGGTCAGCGGCATGTCGGCCAGCCGTTCGGGCTCGGCGGCCTGAACCAGGGAGCAGGTCAGCAGCAGTGCGAGGGCCAGGGGTTTGAACATGGTCGATCCTTTCGGCTGGTGTGGCTGTGGCGTGTTCAGAGGCTGACCTTGTGGGAGCGGGCTTGCCCACGAAAGGAGCAGCACCGCTGCGCCAGAAACCGGTTCAGGATGCGGGAACGCCCTGCTCCCACTGCGCCCAGTTGGCAATGATTTCCCGCACCAGCGTGTTCCCCACCCGGTAGAGGTTTTCCAGGGCCGGGGCGAAGCCCCCCTGTTCTGCGTAATTGAGCAGGTTGTCGGCGTCGCTGTAGCCCGGATACGGCCGGTCGAAGTTCGAGCCCGCACGCAGCACCGCCAGTCGATCGATATCCACCAGGCCCGCTCTTGCGGCGCGCGCCAGGGCCTCATAGGTGGAGTTGTCTTCCTGCTGGGTGTTGCAGTAGTCCCCCTCCCCGTCGGTCAACAGCCGGGTCCAGGTCTCGGCCCTTTCGCCCAGGCGCGTGCCGGAGAACCAGGTGCTGCTCGCGGCGGTATCGCCACAGATCACTTGCGGCGGCTGGTTGGCCGGAGCATGGGGATACTTTGTTCGCCAGGCTGCCGACTCGGCGCTTTCGCTCAGGACAACGTGCCGGGTCAAGGCATGGGCCCTGGCCTGCAGCCTGGCATTGAGTTCGAAAACCTCGGTGCGGTAGTCCAGCGGCGGCTTTTCATGCGGCCCCCGGGTATTGATGCCCAGATAACCGGTCGGCCAATCCTGAGGTGCATCCCGCGAGTCCAGTGCCCACTGGGTGCCGAAGTCCACCAGGTAGCGGGCCCAGGCCGTCGTACCGAGGGTGCCGCGCTGCGGGTTGATCCCGGCGATGCCGGCAACGAGGAAATAGGACTGGCGCAGGTCGAACTGTGTCGACAGGGCCAACGCCAGCGTCGAGGCCGCGGCATTGGTCTGGCCCATGCCCGTGACCAGCAGGCAGACCCCCTGGTCGTTGCAGAGAATGTTCGGGTATTCGGCACTCAATCCCGGCAGCGGGATCTCGCGGTTGAAGGCCAGGCGTTCGATCCAGGCCTGGGCTTCGGGGGCGAACATGGTGATCAGCACAACCTTGGGCCGGATCGGCTCACCGGCCGTGGGCGGCATCAGCAAAGACATGAAAACTCCATTCAGGGAGCTGCGGGCAGTGATGCCCGCAGCAAGGGTGAAACCGATCGCGGTAAAAATCAGTGCGGCAATTCGAGCTGGCGAACGATCCTGTCCTTCACCAGCAGCCGTTTTTCCTTGAGTTTCCTGACGTCGTCATCCTCTGCCAGTGCCGCTTCAGCGGCCAGCACCTGCCTGTCGATCTCGTCGTACTCATCGAGCAGATGATTGAGCTTGCTGTCCTGGGCCCTGCGCTGCGTGACCTGCTCCCGGGTCAAATGCAAATCTGCGAACAAGTCGTGCTTGACTGGCATATCTTCACCTCGTAAATCTTGAAGCCGATGGTTGTTCAGGGGTTACCGCCTATCAATAACACGCCCGGGCGCCGATTGCTTCACTGCTTTGCCTGGCGACGGCGAATCCATAACCAGCCAAGACCACCCAGCAGCGCCGCAGCACCCGCCAGCACCACCAGCTTGTAGGGGCGCATGGCCGAACGCATGGCATTGACCGGTTGGGTCAGGTAACGCCGGTTGGCCTGGTCGAAGCGCGGCTCCTGGCACTGCTGGCCGAAATTTCCCGCCCAACTGACGTAGGGGCCCTGCTCGACGTAACGCTGGTACAGGGCGATTTCCTGGTCGGTGCCGGCAACCCAGCCGGCGGCCTTGCACAGTACCGCGGCAAACGCCTGGCTGCTGTGGGGCAACTGGTCGGCGGCCTGGCTGGCCAGGTCGACGGCGACGTAACGGTAGTGATAACGCTGGTTGGGCTTGGCTTCGGTACTCTGCTGGCGCTTGATTTCCGCCGTTTCCAGGAACGGGGCCGGCTTGAGCTCCGGGCTTTCCAGGCTGTAGTCGCCGTCCAGCCAACGATAATCCGGCGCCATCTCATAGCCCAGAAGTTGCATGCCCTTCTTGCGTGCCAGCTTCGCCGCGGCATACAGCGCCTCGGCGCGGCCGGTGGCGGTCCAGCGCGAGGTGGCGTCCTTGCGGTCCTGGCCATAAGTCTGGGCGGTGGCCTGCAGTTCAGGGGTGTCGAAATACGCTGGAGCCTCATCGTAACGGCCTTCGCGCAGCAGCCGACGACCCAGCAGTTCGCGCAACTGCGCCGCCACCGGACGGCGCAGGTAGTTGTCCTTGTCCTCCTGAGTGGCCGGCGGCGGTGCCGCCACATGGGCGTCGACATAGCCCTTCAGTTCATCGAGGGTCAGCACTCGCTCGGCCACGGTCGCCGCATCCGGCCAGTAAATATCCTGGCTGCGATAGAGCTGGTCGAACGCCTGCAGGTAATCGCCACGATCCAGGGCCAGGATCGCGCTTTCGCCTTCGACCCGGCAGCCGGGCTGGACGCTCTCGTACGCCCAGTCCGGTGTGCGCCGCGAGCCCCAGCTTTCATTCTTGGGAAACGCTGCGGCGGCCTTGGCATAGGCGGCGGCCGCCTGGACCTTGTCGCCGTCGCGCAGGGCCAGCTTGGCCCGCAGCCACCAGGCCATTCCCCCATCACCGGCATGTTCGAGAAAGGCCTTGGCGGTGACGAAGTCACCCTTCTGGTAACTCAACGCGGCCAGCCGATCGGCGTACTCCAGGCTGCCGGCGGCACTGTCGAGCACCATCTGGGTCAGGCGTTGCGTATAGGCGGGCTGTTCGTCGAAAGACCAACCGACCCGGCTCAACAGGAAAGCGGTCAGGAGTTTCTGCACGGTGGGATGCTGCAACTGCTCCCGCAACTGCTCATCGGGCAACTGATGCAGTTCGCCGGCGACCTGCTGCAGCGAACTGTAGCCGGTGCTGGAGCCCAGCCGGCTCTGGCTGGCATAGAGCTGTACGGCCGTTTCCCAGTCACCGCCGAGCTTGGCCAGACGCGCCTCTTCGCCCAGGCTGGCAATGCCCAGTTCGAGGGGGTCGCTGAAATCGCCGGCGCTGAGTTCCCGTACCTGCTGGAACGCCAGTCGGGCCTGGGCCTGCAGGGCTGACGGGGTTTGCAGCGGATCGTCGTTGGCCTCGGCGCTCAGAGCCACCAGCGCCCGGCCCAGGGAATAGGCCGCCCAGGTGCTGCGCAGCTTGCGTTGCTCGGCAGGCAAGGCCAGGACCTTGCGGAAGTACTCGGCCGCCCGGGCCTGGTTGCCGTCCTGGAACGCCACCGCACCGGCGATGTACAGGCGCATTTCCTCCGGCAGGTCGGCGCCCTGCTGTTCCACCTGCTGCGGGTCCTGCAGGGCACGCAACTGTGCCACCTTGGCCCGCAGGCTCTCCGGCAGCTCGCTGGCCTCGACCTTGTCGCGCTGCTCGCTGTAGGCGTTGGTATTGTCATCGCTGTACCAGTACATCCTCAGGGTCGCCTCGGTGGCGGGCTTGAGGCCGGGAATGGCCTGGCCGAGACGGCTCACTTCAAAGGCGAAGTCAGTCTCCGGCAGCTCGGCCAGCGACTGCGCGCGGTTGTCCAGCAGCCGCAACGGAAAGTCCGGGCCGCAGGCCAGTGCCGAGCCGAGCGGCAGGCTGAGGGACAGGCACAACAGGTGCCGGGGCCAGTTACGGGTAGACATGCCAAGCTCCTTGATCGATTCGAATGCAGCGCGCCCAACCAAGGGCACGCCGGCCACCAGCCGCGACACGGGCGCTGGACTGGAGGCTGAAGACGAGATGTTGCGGTAATGCTTGCCAGGTATAGCCATTGAGTCCGTCAGCGCCGTCGCACTGCTCAACCGCCAATTCCACCCGCTTGGGTAACGCCTGGTCGAGATTGCCGACGTTGAGCAGATTGATGTCATAGAGCCCGTCATGTGATGACAGTTCGACCTGCCATTGACCTGCCAGTGCCTCGCCACGCGCCACCGCGCCCAGGGTGGTCAGGCTCCAGGCCCGGCGGTCGCCCGGCAAGGGCAGGCGAAACCAGATCAGCCCGGCCAGATGCGCCGGCGGCTTGTTCCGCAGTTGCCGGCTCAGGTCCGCCAACTGCTGCGGATCAGCCAGCAGTTCACGGCGTTCGCCGCCGCGGTTCAAGGGTGCTTCGCTTTCCACCAGCGGCGCCCCGTCGCTGTCCGGCAGCAGCGCCACGCCATAAGCCGGCAAGGCGAGGTAGAACGGTTTTTCCGTGACGCGGCTCCAGCGCTCGGCCCACTTGCGCGCCTGCACCGGGTCGAACAGGCCCAGCCGTGGATTGCTCACGGCGTGAACCTGCAGCACGCTGCTGTCCACGACCTGCAACAACCCGGGCAGTTGCGGGCTGTCGAGCCAGGCGGGCAAGGCGGTGATGCTCAGTTTCAGGCCGGGCGGCAGTTGTTCGCGTAGTTTCAGCAGAAATTCGCGATAGCCCGGCAGGCGGGCGCTGGCGCTGTCATGGTCGATCTCCAGTCCATTCGGCGTAACGCCGGCAGCCTGCCAGTCCGCCAGCAACTGCGTGATCTGCCGCTGGGCCGTCTCCTGGTCCAGCGCCGGCAGTTGACCATCCAGGCGCACCACCGCGATCAAGGACCGGCCATCGGCCCGAAGTCGCGGCAGGTCGACCATCGCTCTGCTCCACCCCGCCCTTGGCTGCGCCTGCAACGCCAGCACCCGCAGGGTCGAGAAATCCGTCCGGCTTTCGGCCAGGGCCTGCTCATGGGCTGGCCGCCACTGGCGTTGCCAGACATACAGTTGCTGATCGAGGGGCATCGCCGGTTCGGGCCGGCAGCCGACAAGCAGCCCCAGCACAAGGCAGGAGCAAACGCGGCGAAGGTACGACGTGGCGGGCATACAGTCCTTTGTCGGGCGCGTTCGAGCGCCCTTTCGAGGAGCGATATTACCTCTTCGCCGGCTACAGCGATACGCCGCCATCGGCCAGCAGCAGGTCTGACATGCAATGCTCAGACCTGCCACCAGCGCGGCAGCAACTGCCGGACCCTGGCCTCGGCAAAACGATCATCGATCAGCACCACCACGCCTCGGTCCTGCTGGCTGCGAATCACCCGCCCCGCCGCCTGCACCACTTTCTGCAGGCCCGGGTACAGGTAGGTGTAGTCGTAGCCCGAGCCGAACAGCGCCGCCATGCGCTGCTTGATCTGCTCATTGAGCGGGTTCAGTTGCGGCAGGCCGAGGGTGGCGATGAAGGCACCGATCAGCCGCTGGCCGGGCAAGTCGATGCCCTCGCCGAAGGCCCCGCCCAGCACCGCGAAACCGATGCCCTGGCTGTGCTCGGTGAACTGTTCGAGAAAGGCCTGGCGCTGACTCTCCTCCATGCGCCGCGACTGCAGCCACAAGGGGATGTCCGGGTGATTGTCGGCCATCCGTTGCGCCACCTGTTGCAGGTAGTCGAAGCTGCTGAAGAACGCCAGGTAGTTGCCCGGACGCTGTCTGAACTGCCCGGCCAGCAGCTCGACGATGGGCGCCAGCGACGCCTGGCGATGGACGTAGCGGGTGGAAACCTGGCTGACGATGCGCAGGTCCAACTGTTCACGCCGGAACGGCGACTCGACGTCGATCCAGGCCGTGTCGACCGGCAGCCCCAACAGGTCGGCGTAATAGTGCCGGGGGCTCAGGGTCGCGGAGAACAGCACGCTGCTGCGCGCCGCCGTCAGGCGTGGGCGCAGGAACGCCGCCGGTACCACATTGCGCAGGCACAACTGCGACAGACGCCGGCGACCCACTTGGCGAACACGGATATCGAACAGAAAATGCTCGTCGAACAGCTCGCCCACACGGGCGAACTGCAACAGTTCGAAGTAGAACGCCTGAAGCTCGCCATCCAGCCCCTGGGGATGATCATTGAGGTAGTCGCCGATGGCTGCTGTGCACAGGGTCATGGCCGACAACAGCTTGCGTGGCGCCTGCTCGTAGGCCTGGTAGCTGGCGACCTGTTCCTTGTGCAGCGCATTCCATTCACGGTTCAAGCGCTGCAGGGCCCCCTGCAGCGGCTGGGGCGCCGTCTTGCGCACCTGCCCGAGCACCTGCTGGTCGAGGCCGGCGCTGTACATCCGGCGACCGCGCTCCACCAGGTTGTGGGCCTCGTCCACCAGGGTCGCGACCCGCCACTGGTTGGCCTGGGCCAGGCCGAACAGCAGCGCGCTGAAATCGAAGTAGTAGTTGTAGTCGGCCACCACCCAGTCAGCCCAGCGGGCCATTTCCTGGCTCAGGTAATACGGACAGATGTCGTGGACCATGGCAATCTCGCGCAGTGCCTGACGATCGAGCAGGGTCACCGCGGCGGCGGCCTGGCGGGCGGCCGGCAGGCGATCGTAGAAGCCGCGCGCCAACGGGCAGGCCTCGCCATGACAGGCCTTGTCCGGATGCTCGCAAGCCTTGTCCCGGGCCACCAGTTCCAGCACCCGCAACGGTAGGTCAGGCTGGCTGGCATGCAGCACTCGCGCAGCATCGAGGGCCAGTTGGCGCCCCGGCGTCTTGGCGACAAGGAAGAACACCTTGTCCAGTTGCTGCGGGGCCAGGGCCTTGAGCATGGGGAACAGCGTACCGAGGGTCTTGCCAATCCCGGTCGGCGCCTGGGCCATCAGGCAGCGGCCGGTACTCACCGCCTTGTATACGGTCTCGGCCAGGGCGCGCTGGCCGGTACGGAACTGGCCATGGGGGAATGCCAGCGCGCGGGCGGCCCGGTCGCGTGCGTCGCGATGGACCATTTCCTGTTCGGCCCAGTGCAGGAAGCATGCACACTGCTGCTCGAAGAACGCCTTGAGGTCGTCGGCGCGCCAGGTTTCGCGCAGCAGGGTTTCCTTCTCGCCGACGATGTCGAAGTACACCAGCGCCAGGTTGATCTCGGCCAGGTGCAGGTGCTCGCAGGCCAGCCAGCCGTAGATCCGTGCCTGGGCCCAATGCAGTTGGCGATGGTTGGCCGGCTGCCTGGCGAGGTCGCCACGGTAGGTCTTGATTTCCTCCAGCTGGTTCTGTGCCGGATCATAGCCATCCGCCCTGCCCCGGACCCGCAACTGCCGGTAATGCCCCTCCAGCGCCAGTTCGGCGCGATAACCCTCGCTGCGGCGCGCGGCCACGGTGCGGTGGCCGCTGATGCCCTCCAGGGCGGTCGGCGACGGGGTGTAACGCAGGTCCAGATCGCCGGCCTTGGCGGTGAACTCGCACAGGGCCCGTACGGCGATGCTGTAGCTCAAGGGGCTGGCTCCGCCCATTGCACGTAGCACACGGCGACCGGCATCTGGTGCCGGTGACAGAACTCCAGCCAGCGCAACTGGTTGTCCTGCAGGCGGTCGCCAGGGCCCTTGACCTCGATCATCCGGTAGGTTTTCTGCGCCGGCCAGAACTGGATCAGGTCGGGCATGCCGGCACGATTGGCCTTGATGTCCAGCAATAGCCGTGCGAACCAGTGCCGCAGGTGCGCCGCCGGCAGGCACTCCAGCGCCTGTTCGAGCAGTTCCTCGGTCAGCACGTTCCAGAACACGAAGGGCGACTGCAGTCCCCACTTGGCGACGAAGTGGTGCCGGATGGTCCGTTTGTAGCGCTCGTCCGCCAACTGCTCCAGGCACGCGGCAAACAGCTCGGCGCGGCGGGCATGGAAATCCTCGCTGTGCAGGTCGGCCGGCCCGCTCTGGAACGGGTGGAAGAACGCGCCGGGCAACGGCGCGAAAATCGCTTGCCAGCACAGCAGGCCGAACAGCGAATTGATCAGGGTGTTTTCAACGTAATGCACCGGCCCCTGCTCTTCCCGCAGGTGCCGGGCGACCCGCTGCTCGACCGACTCGTGCGGCTCGCAGCTCAGGCTGAAGTCCAGGCGCGTCACCGGCACCGGTGCGCCTCGGGCAACCGTCGGCAGCCCGAGCCGGCGCCGCAACCGTGGCAGGATACGCTGCAGGTGCTGCTCTTCTTCGGCGCTCTCTGGCACCGCCAGGGCTTCGTCGGCCAGGGTCATGGCCAACCCGTGCTCACCCAGACGCTCCAGCACCCGAATGCGTCGCAATCGGGCGCCGGGGTAACGGCACCCCTGGTAGATCGTCAACGCGCCGGCCAGGTCCTCCAGGCGTTCGCAGTGCTGGCCCAGTTGAAACAGCAGCTTGCCACGCCGGCGCTCGAGCCAGGGGTTGTCGGTTTCCAGTCGGAGGACCTGTTCCAGCACCGGGGCCACCGCCTCGCCGGCCTCCAGGGCCTGTCGGGCTGCCTGCAGGTGCAGGTAGCCGTCCACGTCGGCACGGCTGCGCAGGCCACGGGAGTCGGCGTGGAATTCGACCTTTTCGTAGCTGAAGATACCGAGGTCGGCCAGTACGAACTCCGACCAGTCCTGGTACAGGTTGCCGAAGAACATCAGCCGCAGGCGGTCGCAGAGCTCCATCACCTGCAGGCTGTAGAGCCGGTCGGGCACCCGCGGGCACCACTGGGCGAACGGCCGCGGTTCGACGTGCGACGGCACCAGCCATTCGTACAGCTCGGTTTTCTTCAACCTGGACGGGGCCTGGAACGCCTGGACGATCTCGGCCTTCTGCAACAGCGCAAACAGGCTCTCCAGCGTCAGCGGCAGGTCATCGCGCACCCAGCCAAGCCCCAGCAGCGGTTGTACCGCGGTGCCGGTATCGCCGATCTCGTCGTAGTTCAGCCTGCTACCGCGAAAATGCTCGCCCTTGCGCATCACCATGCGCACCAGCAGCGCCTGCGAGGCCTTGGGCAGCCCGGCGAAATCGTCGATGAAGGCCTGTTCCCGCCCATCCAGCAGGTCGGCATAACGTTGCGTCAGCCAATCGAGTACACACTGGAAGTTGTTCAGGTAGTAAAACGGATCGTCGAGGGGCGCAGTTGTCACGGGCAGGCAGGACCACGGTTGTCGAATGCTGGTTATGCATACAGGTAACAGCCCGCCCCGCGTCTGGCAAACACAATTGGACAAAGGGTTGTCCGGCGCGCGGTTTCATGGCCCGGACTCCAGGCGCAAGGCACCGCATAGCGCCCCCAGGGCCGGCTCCAGGTGCCGATGGGCGCTGGAGGTGCTGCTCAGGCGCAGGCAATCGCGGTGCAGGCCATGCAGGCTGAACAGCTCACCGGGGGCGATGACGATCCTCTGCTCCAGCAGGTGCTCGAAGACCTTGCGCATGTCCACTTCGCGCCGGGCCTGCGCCCAGACCGTGGCGCCGCCCTGGGGCGGGACGAAGTCCAGGCTGTCGGGCAGGTGCTCCTGCAACAGTTGGCAGACCTGCGACAGGCGTTCCTGCAGCAGGCGGCGCAGAATACCCAGGTGCTGGTCGAGACGCCCGCTGGCGTACAGGCGGGCAATCGCCTTTTGCCGGGTCGGCGACATGCGGAACGAACGCAGCAGGAAATGTCGTTGCAGCTCCACCCCGAAATGTCGCGACAGCAGATAGCCGAAGGGTGCCTCACAGCCCATGAAACGCTCGAAACCGGCCAACACCAGCAGGCGATCCGGATCGACCAGGTCACGCATGCGCACGCCGCCGGGCTGGTACGCCAATTCGCCGTGGCTGTCGTTCTCCAGCAGCCAGACGCCGAAATGCTCCAGCAGCCGGGCGATGTGCTGGCGATGTTCGACAGGCATCAGGCTGCCCCTCGGCATGCTGACCCCGGAAGACATCAGCAGCAGTTTGACCGGCTGTGCGCGCAACAGCTGTTCGAGCTGTTCCAGGTCAAACAGCCCGTCGCCATCCAACGGCAGTTCGACCACGTCGACCCCACCGGCCTGCAACAGACGCAGTATCACCCAGTCGCAGGGCGACTCCACCAGCACGGTGGTATGTTTCAGCGCCAGGGCCGCCATCAGGGTTTCCAGCACACTGCGCAGGTCGGCGCCGATATAGACGTCGTCGGCATGCCAGTAACGCTGTGCCGAGGTGGTATAGCGCACCGCCAGGGCGGCCCGCAGTTCCATCTCGCCAAAGGGTTGCAGTTGCGGCTGCTGTTGCCGTGGATACTGGCGCACCAGTTCGCGTTCAAGCAGCAGCAACGGGTTGTCCAGCGACAGCAGCAGGGCCGGCTCGTCATTGCCCAGCACCAGGGTACCGGGCCGGCGCGAGTGCACATAGATGCGCTCCAGCAGGTCGGCACCGCCGCTGACGAACGAGCCGCCCGGTACCGGCAAGGCGTAATAGCCGGACTTGGCCTGGGAATAGACCCGCCCCTCCTTCTCCAACAGAGAATAGGCGTACTGGACGGTGGAAATCGATACGTTCAGCCGTTCGGACAACTGGCGCAACGAGGGCAGCTTGACCCGCGCTTCGGTTTCGACCTCGTCGATCAGGCTGACCAGGTAGCGATAGACCGCCTGGTAGGCGAAGCCCGCCGGCTTGCCTTCCCGGGTCGTTCGCGACGTCCGGCCGTTCGGCCCGGGCGGGGTCGAAACGGGTTCGGGAGATTTCGAGGCAGTCAATCGCAACCCCTTTAGCGTCCCGACAGGACTTCCTTGCGGACTTCGCCACTGTCGGGATGGATGATATCGACCCGATGCTTGTCCGGATCACTGGCCCGGACCCGGGCAATCAGCGAGGCGGCGGCACCGAAGTCGACCTGTTTTTTCTGGTAGAGAGCCTGCAGGCGCTCGAGGGGCAAGCCGCTGACATCGGTCAGCCACTGCTCGACCTGCTCTCCGGCCGGCTTGCCCGACAGCGCCTTGTGCAACTCCGGCAGGGCCACCAGCATGCCCGGATGGCAGCGACGCAGGAACGGTTCCAGGCCACGGCCCTGGTTGACGAAGGGCGCGAACAGCAGGCAGATCAGTTGCCCTTCGCTCAGGCCATAGGCTTCCTGGGCGTAGGCCCGGGCCAGTGCCCGGCGGCCGAGGAGTTTCTCCGCGGTGTCGTAGGCCGCCATGGCCTGCTCGATCAGGCGTGCCGACATACGTTTCTTGCGCATCATCACCACCGCCAGCTGCAGATATTCGGTGATTCCCGTCTGGTAGCTCAGCCCCCTGACATACTGCGCCTGCAGACCGCGCATGTGCGCCATCAGCAAAGGGTTGGCGCAGTCGGACTCGCTGAAATGGAACGCCAGGTCATCGAAGCGAAACCCGAGGAACTCGGTCAGCAGCGGCCAGCGCAACTCGATATCGCTGCCCACCAGGTCATGCACGCCAACCAGCATGGGTGGCTGGCTGCGGCTGGAGCGGCTGATGGCCGGGCCCTGAGGCTGGGTCACGGCATCACCGTAAAGTTCCCGGTAGTATTCCAGGCTGAGTTCGTTGCAGGTCCTGACCGCCTCCTCGAATTCCAGCGCCCGCCCGCCGAGCGGGCTGCGCTCTGGGGTTTCGGTCGAGCGCAACAACCACGTCAGGTACTGCTTCTGCTCGCGGGGCGGATCGCCGATGATCAGCGCATCGATGCCCTGGTCCCAGGAACTGGCCCGCTCGTAGAAGTCGGCCATCGACAGGTAACAGTTGTTGCAGAACGTCGTGCGGCCATCTCCCGCCGTCAGGTGACCGTTCATCAGCAGGTCACGCCGATTGAGGTCGCGCCCCAGGTCGGACAACGGTGTGCGATGGTGGAACGGACGGACGTGCCGGTTGTCGACCATCAGTAATTCCACCCGCGGATCATCGTAGACGAACAGGGCGCAGTAACCGTGGTGGATGTTGTTCATCACCGTGGACGTCAGCCCCGCATGGCGCGAGGTGGCGATACGCAGGTTGAAGGTGGCCGGCGAACGGCCGGCAATGCTCAACTGCGCGGCCCTCAGGAAGGCCAGCGTGTAGCTGCTGTCCTTGCCACCCCCATGGGCCACCATGACCTTGAATTCACCGATCCGCTCGATGCCGCCGGCGGCGACGATCAGGCGCTGGATCAACAACTGCAGGGCGATACGTTCGGCACGGGTGAAGTAACTCATCAACCGTTGTAGGACCTGTTGATATACATAGTTCATTGCCTGCTCATGAATAGAGCTCATAGCCTTTACACCTGGATTGGGTTCAGTGTCGGGCCAACGGTGCTCGTATGATCCGCGCTTGCCAGGTCTTGCCATGTTCAGGTGCCTGTTTACCGTCCGCCACCGGAACATGCAGGGCAATAACAAGAGTATTACCCCGAGCCTGTAACATCCATAGCAGGATATACGAGAGTGCCCTGATCACTGATTGCCGGTTAGCGTTGGAAATTTCCGGAGAAAAGAATTTCCTAGGAATATTCTTACATCAACTTACAAAGTTCGACTACATAAAGACCTTAGTTGCAAGCACCCCGCCACCCCTGCGCCACCTGGCCCTGCCGCCCCTGCGCAGACTGGGTAGCCAAAGCTTGTGCAATTGGACCGCTGCGGTACAACAACTGAAACTCGACCATGACTCATTCCTTGAGCTGAAAGTTACCGGTTAATTATCAGTGCTTAGAGCACGATTAACAGATACAGAATTTCTGAAAAAACCAGTTCAGTTGCAGTGAGACAGACACTGCCGGGAAGTTTTCCCGGAAAGAGACACGACAAAATATTGGACAAAACAAAAAGCCCCGTATCAGTCGCCGGATACGGGGCTGGATGAAAAACGCCTCGGCGTCAGGCCGGATCGAGTTGCAACGCCACGCGGCCACGGCATGGACAGGCGTCCATGAAACGATGGGCCTCGACGAATTCGTCGAAGGGAAACGCGCGAATCTCCAACGGCGGCAACACGCGATCGGCCGTCAGTTGGTTGATATCGCGCAGCGCCCGCTGCACCGCCGCCTGGTCCTGCACGATACCCAGCTCCGGCTTGCCGGTGAAGTTGCCGATACAGTGCACGAAGAACTGGATGTTCTTCTGGAACGCCGCACAGGCCGGAAACGGCGTCTGGTTGCCACCCTGCAGGCCATAGAGCACCAGGCTGCCACGCGGTGCCAGCACATCGCCGAGCATCGACATCTGCGGGCCGCCCAGGCCGTCGAAGACCATGTCGACACCTCGCCCATCGGTGTATTTGTTGATCTGCATCAGCAGATCCTGTTCCTCGGTGACCACTACCTTCTCGGCGCCCAGGGCCAACAGGCAGTCGCGCTCCTCGGCGGTCTTGGTCGCGGCGATCACTTTCACGCCCAGGGCCTTGCCCAGTTGCACGAAGGCCGGCCCGGCACAGTGGCTGGCATCGGTGATGAGGGCGAACTGCCCCGGTTTGACCCGCGCCAGATCGACATAGGCGAAATAGGCGATCAACAGCGGAGTGTAGTGGACGCTGGCCTGGACCGGCGTCAGCACATCCGGATAACGGGTCAGGGACGAGCGCGGCATGACGATCACTTCGCCATACACCGGATAGTCGTTGGGGCTCTGGGCCGGAAAGCTGGCGACCTTGTCGCCGACCGCCAGGTCATCCACACCATCGCCGATCGCCGTGACCACACCGGCCATCTCGTGACCGATACCGGCCGGCAGGCGGGCGTGGGAGGACGCCAGATTCTGCCGCCAGAGCACGTCGTACCAACTGATGCCAATGGCCTCGACACGCACCTGCACTTCGCCCGGTGCAGGCAAGGACGTCGCATGCTCTTCGCACTTGAGCACCTCGGCCGAACCAAACTTGTGAAAACGGATCGTGCGGGACATCGCAAACCTCGCCAAATGAACTTCTAATGACACGAACTCTATCCGGGCTTTGTCTTGAACACTATCCGTGCCCGTTAATAGTCGACATGCCTGTCATTGATTCGGGGGCATTGTACACAATGTCAGCCTTGGCGGGCCGCGACTGTCAGAAAAGCCGCTTTTTCCCGCCAGACAGGGCCCTGGAATCGGGGACCAAACGCCCCCATTTCACGGTGAAAGAGGAAAGTTCATTTTTCCAGTGCGAATCAGACGGTTTTGCCCGTAAGATTCACCGCTTACGTTATTGACCCTCCTGTGAAGCGAGCCCGATGAACCGTAACGACCTGCGCCGCGTCGACCTGAACCTGTTGATCGTGTTCGAAACCCTGATGCACGAGCGCAGCGTCACCCGGGCCGCGGAGAAGCTGTTTCTCGGCCAGCCGGCGATCAGTGCGGCGCTGTCACGCCTGCGCAACCTGTTCGACGACCCGCTGTTCGTCCGCACGGGCCGCAGCATGGAACCTTCGGCCCGGGCCGAAGAGATCTTCGCCCTGCTCTCGCCGGCCCTGGACTCGATTTCCACGGCGGTCAGCCGCGCCGCCGAGTTCGACCCGGCGACCAGCACCCAGGTGTTCCGTATCGGTCTGTCCGACGACGTCGAATTCGCCCTGCTGCCGCAGTTGCTCAAGCGCCTGCGGGCCGAGGCGCCGGGCATCGTGCTGGTGGTGCGCCGGGTCAACTACCTGCTGATCCCGGCCAAGCTCAGCTCCGGCGAGATCTCCATCGGCGTGTGCTACACCTCCGACCTGCCCGCCAACGCCAAGCGCAAGGTGCTGCGCCGCAGCTCGCCGAAGGTGCTGCGCGCCGACACCATGCCCGGCCCGCTGACTCTCGATGATTTCTGCTCGCGTCCCCATGCACTGGTATCCTTCGCCGGCGACCTGAGCGGCTTCATCGATACCGAGCTGGAAAAGCTCGACCGCAAGCGCCATGTGGTACTGGCGGTCCCGCAGTTCAACGGCCTGGGGACGCTGATCAGCGGCACCGACATCATCGCCACCATCCCCGACTACACCGCCGATGCCCTGACCGCCGCGGGCGGCGTACGGGCCGAGGATCCACCGATTCCGGTGCAGAGCTTCGAATTGCACATGGCCTGGCGCGGTTCGCAGGACAACGATCCGGGAGAGCGCTGGTTGCGTTCGCGGATTCAGATGTTCTGCGGGGACCCCGAGAGCCTGTAGGCCGGTTCCACTGAAGGCCATAAAGGCTTTTAATACAGGCACTTAAGTCAAAAATGCGTCCATTACCGTCCGTCTGATTCCACTCAATTCCAGCTTGACTGGGGGTATCTTTTGGGAAAAACCAAAAAGATACCCCCACGCCATGTCCGCCGAAAGACCGCCTGCCTTCCGCCAAAAACTCAGCGACGCGTTCATCCGTTCGCTGACCACCGCCGGCAAGTATGCCGACGGCGAAGTGCCGGGTCTGTATCTTCAGGTGCGCCCCTCACTCAAGCCCGGCAAGTCCCCCTCTCGTCATTGGCGCCTGAAGTACCGTCTACGCGGCAAGGAGCAGGTCTTCGTGATTGGCCGGTACCCCGAGGTGAGCTTGAAAGAGGCCCGCGAGTCGGCCCGGGCCGCACGCCATAACGTGTTCCATGACCTCGATCCGCTCAAAGCGAAACGGGCCAGGATCGAAGCGCAAAGGCTCAACGAGGCACGTACGTTCGCCTACGTGGCCGAGGAGTGGCTGAAGTTCAAGTCTCCCGACCTGGTCAGTAAATCCATCGCCGGATTTCGCGGCGCCCTGCGCAACCACATCTTGCCCGCCATCGGCACAATACCTGTGACCGAAATCAAGCTTGAGCACATCACCGCAATCATCAGCACACTACGCCGTGCCCGCACCATGGCCATGGCCAAGCGCGTACGCACCCTCATCCGGGCCGTGCTCGGCTTCGCGCAGGGGCGCGGCTGGCTGGAGCGAAACGTGGCGCTGAGCAACACCGAGGAACTCAAAATCCGCCAGGTCGTCACCAGCAATCCCGCGATCGAGCGACCGGCCGACCTGGGACGCTTCTTGCTGCGCCTGGATGAACTCGCCCCGAACAGCGTCACCACGGCAATGCGCTTGCTGGTCATGCTGCCGGTGCGTCCGGGCGAACTGGTGAAGATGCGTTGGGAAGACGTCGACCTGATCAGCGCCGACTGGCGCTTTGTGGTCAGCAAGACCCGGTACCTGGACAAGAGCAAACACATCGTCCCCCTGCCGGAGCAGGCGCTGGTGCTTCTGCGCGAGCTGCACAAGCGCCGGGTGGTGGATGAGGCGGGCAACGGCTGGGTGTTCGTCTCCCCGGTCTACCCGGGGCGCCCCATCAATGCGACCTCTCTGGCCAAGTCCTATCAGCGACTCTGGCCGGAATACGCCATTACCGCCCACGGCTTTCGCGCCACCTACCGCACCCTCGCCCATGAGCATTTGGGCATCGATCCGATTGTGCTGGAGTTGTCGTTGTCTCACCGCATGCCAGGCGCCCTGGGCGCAGTGTATGCGCGCGCTCAATTGCTACCGCAGCGCCGGGAGGCTGCGCAGCAATGGGCGGATTACTTGGATCGGTTACGCAAGAATGCGGCGTTAGCGGCGCAGATTGACTGAGTCAAGGTGACTCCTGTGCTCAGACAGGGCCTGACGGCGCAATCTAAACCGGCACCGGTGACGAATGCCATGAGTACCAATTAATCAGCTCTCCGGCAGTGCCACTCTCGCTTTTGCCTGAAGCGCTTTCGCTTTTGCGACAAACTCCTTGTCGCATGCCGAACTCCCGGCGGCCCCCACAATTCTCGCGCAGGCCAAAGCGGAGTTCTCCAAGTCGCTTTTCTGTTTCATGAGGTTCAGAGCATACCCTCCAACAAGAATCGAAGAGCACAGGCTGAGCACGACAAATGGTGCAGCGTACGACACAATCAAACTCCGACAATATCTAGGTGCCAGTATTTTGATAGCATAATCGCGGAGACAAGCCAGCCGCAACAGTACGTCTAACGACATGCGCCGGCCGACGCGATCAGCTCTTTCCATAGCCTGTACGCTGCCTACGCTCGGCGAGCAGCGCCCTCACCTTTACTTTCAGCAACAAACCGGAGCAAGGCTAGGCATCTCAATTGTGAACGCTCCCATCATTTGGCTGGAGAGCCACAGCTCAACCGGGCAACAGCGACGCAAGCCTAGTGCTTGCCCTCGGGCTGGGAGTGCAAGAAGCGAAAGCAATTGGTGCGGATACGCTGGGCGAACTGTTCGCTAACCGCCATTCTCTTCTCAGGGGTACTCTCTATCGGCATGGCATTCGCCTCGAGAATCATATTCGCACGCGCCTGCTTTTGGATCTCCGTTGGGGGAGATTTCACATCCTCATCGAAAGTCAGCGAGTAGCCTTCCTGCCTATGAAGAATGATTACAGCAGCGTCATGCTCGAACATCCGGCAGATTGCCCACTCAGTGTTAGAGAACTTTACCTTATCCCCGTCCATCGTCCAGGACCAGGCGCTCGGACAGACAATCAGCCATGCTCCCCCAAAAATAAGAGATGCGATCCAGCCCTTCATCATGGTCCCTCATGCAAAAAGCGCAAAGGCTATCACTGACGTGCGCCCCCATCCAGCGCGTTACTCCAGTGCTGCCGCCATAACGGCCAGGGCCTCGATTACCATGATGCGGTCCCCCGAACGCCTGGAACACGGGTACGGTATGAAGCGTTCTGCCGTTGAAAACAGACATTCTGCAATGGTCTGGACTGAACGACGTAGGCTGCGACTCATAATCTATCTACCGACGCATGCCCCAGCCGGGGTGAGTCAGGACGCTGGCGGCGCGCAGGGTGCGTCCACTCCAACTCGGATTGATCCGGTCCAGAACGGTCATGACCTTGGTGCTTGCGCAAGTTGTGATTCAGCGAACTGCCAGTCGGTGTATACGCCGCACCGGCAAGGTTAAGCAGCAGGACCTCAGCCTTGCTGTAGCGAACGCCGGGTCGCAAGAGCTGATCCTAGCATCGACGGCCACCGTGCAACTGCAAGTTGCTCTGCAGGATGTGCACTGCCCCAGTAGCGTCAGGGGTACTGCTGCCGGGAATGCAGCACTGCCACAATATCGACGTGGTCGTTTACTTGGTAAACCACTACATAATTGGGATGGACAACCATTTCCCGAGTTTCGGGCAATCGGCCAGGCTTGAAACTATAGGGCATCGAAGAGAGCCCCTCGGCGGCAGTCACAATGGTGTGGTGCAGCGAGGCGGCGGCAGCGGGGTTGTATTGCTCGATGTAATCAAGAATTTCAGCCAAGGCTTCAAGGGCCTGAGGTCTCCATTTAACGAGCAGCACGCCGTGCCTTGCGCTTTTCTTCTAGCATTTGCTCAAGCTTGGCCATGGCTTCATCGTGATGAAGGCTGGTACGTGGATCATCCAACGACGCCTGAACCTTGGCGCGAAACCAGCGGTCATAGCTGGCCGCCTGTTCTTCGGTTTCGAACACTGAAACGATGGGAGAATGTCGTTCGCTCATCGAGACCTCCGAGGTTGGTAGCTGTCAGTCTAATCTGCCCGGAAAGTGCTGTCATTGCTGTCAAAATGGCGTATGACCAGTGGTATCGACAGCCATTGCCGTTAGCAGGTACACATTGTCCATGGAGTATGGCAGATCTCTCATCCACCCCTTTGATGCGCTTAGCCCTCTGCGGGATAAATACTCCGATCTGGATGCTGATCCAGCTCTTCCTGCGTAAGGACTACTGGATCCTGAATATTTCTGAGGCGCGTATTCTGAAGGTGGAAACGAGACCCGAAACAAGCCGCTATCTCCCTGAAAAACCTCAAGGTTTTAAAGCACAGGGGGGCCGGTCTGGACTTGATTGTGTACTTGCCAGGGCGCAGAGGCAAGCCAGACGCGGTCTGGAGGTGTGTCGAGTTGCGTCACTGGCCCCAGCCGTCCGCCAGCCACTGCGGAACATCCCGCGCCCATGCACAATACGCCAGACATCAATATGGTCATCACGCGCGATGTAAAACACCAGGAAGAGATAACGCTTCAACGGCCAACAGAGCAACCCAGGTAACTCGAGTTCAGGGACGTAGCGAGATCTCAGAACTCGGCTGACGAGAGATGTGTGTAAACGCGCTCCAGGGCGTCGACAAAACCGAGCGCTGCCTGTTCCGCCTACTCGTCAAGCTAATAACCAGTCGCCTATTCAACCTCCTACCCGGCCATGGCCTGCGGGATGACCGGTTTGACCTTCATCCGCGAGCGATTCGCCCCCGGGCACGCAAGGACTCGAAGTAGTCATCATCGATCGTGTCCCTAGAAGTGGTGTAACTGAACCAACCGAAGGCG
>NZ_AQOH01000013.1 GCF_000364705.1 Pseudomonas fuscovaginae SE-1
TGGTTCGGCGCCCCGACAAGTCGGATCGCCGCACCGCCGGCTCCTACAGACCTGCGTGGTGATACGGGCGGGCTAGAGGTAAACCATCGGTCGCTGAAGGGGAACATCAGACTGTCATCCGGGTCGGTTAAATAACTGACTGATCCGGGTCACGCGACGAGCGCGTGCAAAAACGCGACATTTTTAGTTGATCTCAAGCCCCTCAAGTCCTAAAGTTCGCGCCGAACGTCCATGCTGGAAACGATCCATCCGGCTCAAGTACTGACGACGAGACAGCAAGGCCAAGGGAAACTGTTCCGGGCCGTCCGAAAGCGTAGCGAGCGCAGAAAAGGCAAGGCGGGAAGAGTCGAGGAAGCGGAGTTTACTGATTGTAAATGAGCATTCCGAGCCTCTTTCCAACGCAGCCTTTTCCAGCGCAGCAGCTTTCGGGCGGCCCGGATGGCCTTTTTGCTTTCGGCGGCAATGCCTTGGGAAGTAGGCGAACCAAAGTGGGGATACGGAGGACGTTCATTTGCACCCATTGTTAACTCACGTTTGCCACTAGGAGTCCCCCCGTATGTCGATCCAGGTCGAAGACTATTTCGCGCGCGACACTTTCAAGAAAATGAAGGCGTTCGCCGACAAGCAGGAAACCCCGTTCGTGGTCATCGACACCCAGATGATCGCCCAGGCCTATGATGACCTGCGCGCCGGTTTCGAATTCGCCAAGGTCTACTACGCGGTCAAGGCCAACCCGGCGGTCGAGATCATCGACCTGCTGAACCAGAAGGGTTCGAACTTCGACATCGCCTCGATCTACGAACTGGATAAAGTGATGGGCCAGGGCGTCGGCCCCGACCGCATCAGCTACGGCAACACCATCAAGAAATCCAAGGACATCCGCTACTTCTACGAGAAGGGCGTGCGCCTGTACGCCACCGACTCGGAAGCCGACCTGCGCAACATCGCCAAGGCCGCACCGGGCTCGAAAGTCTACGTGCGGATTCTCACCGAAGGCTCGACCACGGCCGACTGGCCGCTGTCGCGCAAGTTCGGCTGCCAGACCGACATGGCCATGGACCTGCTGATCCTCGCCCGTGACCTGGGCCTGGTGCCTTACGGCATCTCCTTCCACGTCGGTTCGCAACAGCGCGACATCAGCGTCTGGGACGCGGCGATCGCCAAGGTCAAGGTGATCTTCGAACGCCTCAAGGAAGAAGACGGCATCCACCTCAAGCTGATCAACATGGGTGGCGGCTTCCCGGCCAACTACATCACCCGGACCAACAGCCTGGAAACCTATGCCGAGGAAATCATCCGCTTCCTCAAGGAAGACTTCGGCGACGACCTGCCGGAAATCATCCTGGAGCCGGGCCGTTCGCTGATCGCCAACGCCGGTATCCTGGTCAGCGAAGTGGTGCTGGTGGCTCGCAAGTCCCGTACCGCCGTGGAGCGTTGGGTCTACACCGACGTGGGCAAGTTCTCCGGCCTGATCGAAACCACCGACGAGTCGATCAAGTTCCCGATCTGGACCGAGAAGAACGGTGAAGTGGAAGAAGTGGTGATCGCCGGCCCGACCTGCGACAGCGCCGACATCATGTACGAGAACTACAAGTACGGCCTGCCGCTGAACCTGGCTGCCGGCGACCGCCTGTACTGGCTGGC
>NZ_AQOH01000014.1 GCF_000364705.1 Pseudomonas fuscovaginae SE-1
CCAGAGCCATGATGAGTTACACCACGTCCTGGGACACGATCCGTGGTAAGCCCGTATCGCTGCCTTCTGGGCAGGCAACCCGTAAGGAGCGCCGTCGGCGGTGCGGGTATGGGATGGTGGAGAAAGCGAAGGCCCGGCTGTAATCGCCGGGATACGGGTTGGAATATCACCCGGCGCGAAAGCGAGCCCACTTCCACCTGGTCTTTCATCGCATGAAGGCTGAGATAAGCCCTGATCCTCGGAGAGGAAGGCAGCATGGTAGAGCATTGGGAACAGTCGATGTCTGCGCTTTCCCACCGCCCGCAAAACTGGCACCAGATCGACTGGTGCCGTGTGCAGCGAACGGTGCGGGCGATGCAGATTCGGATTGCGAAGGCTTGCAAGAACAGCAACTGGCGGAAGGTAAAAGCCCTCCAACGGATGCTGACACGCTCGACCTCAGCCAGACTTCTGGCCGTCCGACGCGTGACGGAAAACCGAGGAAACAAGACTGCCGGTGTGGATGGCAAGCGCTGGACCACGCCGCAATCGAAGTGGAATGCCGCGCATGATCTGGAGCGTCGGGGATATAGGGCATCACCGCTTCGGCGGGTGTTCATCCCCAAAGCCAATGGCACACAACGCCCGCTGGGAATTCCAACGATGCGAGACCGTGCCATGCAAGCGCTCTACCTGATGGCACTATCACCCGTGGCAGAAACGGTTGGTGATCCCAACAGCTATGGGTTTAGGCCGGAACGATCGACTGCCGATGCCATGGGACAACTCTACGGTTGCCTGTGCCGGAAGCGCTCGTCGCGCTGGGTTCTGGAGGCCGATATCAGGGGCTGTTTCGATCACATCAACCACGCATGGTTACTGCGTCATGTGCCCATGGACAAGGACGTGTTGAAAAAGTGGTTGCGCGCGGGGATCGTACACAAAGGGACATTCCAAGCAACAGGGGAAGGGACACCGCAAGGAGGAGTCATCTCTCCGACACTGGCCAATCTGACCCTGGACGGGTTGGAGTCGCAGCTCAGGAAGTATCTAGGCATTACACGAGCCCGCAGGTTGAAGGTCAACGTGGTTCGGTACGCCGATGATTTTGTCATCACGGCGGAGTCTCCTGAAGTACTGGAAGAAGAAGTCCGCCCCTGGGTCGAGCAATTCCTGGCCCTTCGGGGACTGGAACTGGCTCCAGAAAAGACCCGCATCGTATCGATAGACCAGGGCTTCGATTTCCTTGGATGGAATTTCCGCAAATATGGCGAGAAGCTCCTGATCAAGCCAAGCCAGAAGAGCGTGCGAGCGCTCTACAGCAAGGTTCGGGAAATCATCCAGGGTCACCATGGGGATAGCCAGGATCGTTTGATCCATCGGCTAAGACCAGTGTTGAGAGGATGGGCGCGATATCACCAGCCTGTCGTGGCCAAAGCGACTTTCCATCGCCTGGACGCAAAGATCTGGTACCTGCTATGGCGCTGGGCAAGGCGGCGTCACCAGAAGAAAGGCGCTCGGTGGGTGCGGGAGCGATATTTCCATACCCTGGGTGCCCGACACTGGGAGTTCGCCTATGAGCAACGAGATGCAGCATCCGGTCGTACGGAACACATGAGGCTGGAGCCGCTGTCAGCCACACCCATCCAGCGACATGCAAAGATCAAGGGGGAGTACAACCCTTTCGATCCTGCATGGGAGCGGGAAAGTGAAATGCTTCGCACGAGGAGAATGATGAGTTCATTGCAGTACCGCCGCGAAGTCTCTCTGCTCTACCAGCAACAACGCGGGCAATGCGCTCACTGCCGCCATCCCATCACACGGGAGTCAGGATGGCAGGATCACTACCTCCTTCCACGCACGCTGGGCGGCAGGAAAAGCACGAGTAATCGCGTGCTCTTGCATCCCGAGTGTCACGATCAAGTCCACAACCTCGGTATTTCCGTCTGCAAACCGGCCCGCGAAGCGGGTTTAGTAAAGGCTTGAGCCGTATGCGGTGAAAGTCGCACGTACGGTTCTTAGGGGGCCCCGAACCAGTAATGGTTCGGGGCTACCCGACGCACGGCGACCGGCTCATGACCGATGCGATGTGCGACCGATTGTGATCGCGATTGAGCAGAGCATCATGATGCCAGCCAGCATGAAGGTCTGGCGCATCCCGGTGCCTGCCGGACCGAGTCGATCGGCCCTGCGCCCAGACCGAGTGAAAAGGACTTGGACGCAGCAACCGCGGCCTCACCAGCGGTTGCCTCCCCTCACTCATCCATCGACAGATCCTGTGACGCGTCGACGAGCCAGTCGGTACACCGCACCCAAAGGCCGACAAAAACCCACCGCCCCCGCTCCTGTTTTCCTGCTGCCCTCGGTGGCCGCCTACGGCACCCTCAGTGAACTTTCCTTGAGCGGAGCGCCACGATGCCCCTTGCCATGCGACACCTTCGCCTTATCGCGCTCTCCGCGAGCTTTGCTGCGGACCCAGTGCAAGCCGAACCGACAGATCAGGAGCGCACGCACCTGGCAGGCCTGATGCGCCAGCTCGATGCCGTTATACGGCAAGTGAACGCCAGTGCCGCCCTGCCCGAGGACGAGCACTCGCGTTTCACCTTTGACTACCCCCGCCTTTCGGCCGAACTGGAACTGGTTCGCCAGGGCATCGAGGACTACCTCACACCGTCGCGCATCCAGCCTCGTTCCCTGCCAGAGCTGACCGGTCACTACACCCACACCGATGAACCCACGCCATGAGCATGAGCGAATCGCAGAAGACCGCCTTCCAGGCCATGGGAGGTTTTACCCCACAGGAAAGTACCACGCTGCTGTCCGGCCTGGTGTTGGCAGTGGCGTTGGTCTTTGCTGCCTGGGCGATCCTCAATGGCTACCGCGGCTGGGCCTCGGGACATCTGTCTCAGGGCAAGCTCTTGAGCCTGATCATCAAGGTGGCGCTGATCTACATCCTGCTCACCGCCCTGATACTGCGCTGACGCTCTCGTTTCACACCACACAATGGAGGCACCCCTGATGAACATTCGACACACCCTCAAGCGTTTCAGCCGCCCGCTGTCTCTTCTGGCACTGACCGGTAGCACGTTGTGGTCAGGACTGGTCCGTGCGGGCTTACCCTCGATAGAGGAACCCAGCCGTCCGAGCACAGGCATCATCCAGACCCTGCAGAACTACGGTTACGACATCGTTTCGCTGATAGCGCTGGCCATCTCTGCCGCGACATTCTGTGGCGTGGCCTACCATGCCTACAGCTCCTACTCCGAGGTGCAGACCGGCAAGAAAACCTGGGGGCAGTTTGGCCTGACCTGTGGAGTGGGTGCACTGCTGCTGGTGATCGTCATCTGGCTGCTGACCAAGGGTACCGGGGTGCTGTGACCCGGTGCAGCACTGTACTCGAAGGCTGAAGTGATTGATCCGGCCCCGGTCACTGCTGGCAGTGCCTGAACTCATGAAAGCGCTCCAGCAGTGACACAACCACTGGCGTAAGATGCCGTGTCCTGAATACGCCTACCCCTCCAGCACCGACCAGTGCCACCCTCATTCCGATACGACATGACACCCAATCCCCCGATGACACTCTCCATAGGCGACACCCTCAGGCTCATCACGGTCGATCTGGCAACAGTCACCTTCACGGATTGGCTGAGCTTCAGGGAGGCAGCGCCTGGCGACGTCGTCCGTGTCCTGCGTATCTGGGATAGGCCCGAGGGTCGGTCGCTCCAACTGATCTGTGAGCCGCAACCGGGCTTTGCAGAGTGGGGTGCCACCTTCAGAGAGGCAGGGCTGACCTATGAGGTCGTGCCGCGATAGGTCGGTGCCGATGCTGGATGACCGCCATCAGCCAACAGCGGTCGTTCATAAGATCAGCGTCGCCACACACCTGGGCTCATCGTTCTTGAAAGTCAAAGCGCCACAAGCCAGAGTCCCTGGTCAAGGTGACATCGACCTCAGTAGCGGTGATGGGTAAAGCGTAATGGGCCATGTCCGAGAAGTTCTGCACGATGTAGGTCTGCCCAACCCTGGGCGGCGGCGCCACCATGAAGTAGAAGTACGGTAGGTACTCGAAGCTCACCGTCATGTTTGTATCGACGTGAGGTATGGTCACCACCGGTTGCCCGCTGACGTACCAGTTACAGTCAAGTTGTAAGTAGGGATTGGTTCGATTGATCACCCCGCACTGATTGGGTGTCAGTTTCATCTGCGCCAAGGACACAGGGGCTGGTTGCAACGAGAGTGACAAGCCGCCAGGAGTGACCGCCTGCAAGAGCGTGCCAGGATCAACGGCCCGACGCGGTGAGATAATCGGCTTGTCACCCGGGCCGATTGTAGTCACGTCGGTTTCAATGATGGGCTCGTAGCTGAATGACTCGACGGAGTTCGCCACACCGTCCAACACCTGCCAGGCATGAAACAAATAATTGCGCTCCAGGTGTAGCGACTTGAGGAAAACCAGTACGGTCTTGCCCTGCATGTCATCGACCGCGAAATTAACGTTGAAAACGGCCATCATCCCTCTCCTTTTGTCCCATTTGAAATCACAGCCGAAATGCCGAGTCTCGCATATTCATGAGTCGCCAGTAACGAGGTAGGCAGGTTGGGTATCGTGCAGCAGGTATGCCCGATCCAAGGCCCGCTGGATGGATTGTTTTTCAACCGCCGTTAAGCGCTTTCGGCCGAAACCGAAAACAGATCCGCCGGGATCGACGTGAAGTGAAAAGAACCCCGTGATCTCTTCACCTTCAAGTTCCAGGAGCAGTTCCAGCCACGCCTCAGCCGATGTGTTCGCCGTAAGAAACGTGAACCCCTCAACCGTTGCCTTGCCGCACCAGGACACTTCATCCCAGGCCAGATGGACGCCCCGCTCTCCTGAAACCCCTTGTAGAGTCCAATCACCCGAGTCCACCGGGGATGCCTTCAAGACAGTCAGGAGTCGCTCCCTGGACAGTATCTCGAGTTGGTATGTCTGCTTGCCCGCATGCATGAACGGCAGGTCGCGCTCAGTTCGGGCGGGGGCGCCGGTATCACTGAGCACCTTGGCGATCAGCAGGTGGCTCATGGCGATTTCAGAGGGTTGCTCGCTCCAGCCATTGAGGTCCGAGACAGGTGGGGTCCATATCAGGCGTACCGTTTCGCCGACCAGCACACGGTCATACCCTTCGAAGTAGGCCACGGTGGTGGTACCCACAGCAGGTAAGAGGTCGTTGATGTGGATCGTCGGGGCGCTGTGATCAACGTCAGGGCCATTGGGCCAGAACATGGGGAAGTAGGTATTCAAGGATCAAGCGTCCTTCGCAAACCAGTGAGCGGCCCATTTTCTAACATGTGCAATATGGAAGCGAACCGACTTGCTGGAACTCGATGGCAGCACTGCGGCCCGTCTGAACTCACAGCCTTGCCAGGCCATCCCCTGCTTCGTTCAATCACGAAGATACCCTGCTCGATCTCCACTCGATTGCGCAGTCAGCTGCGGCCACAGCCTACGAGAACGCCGACAACCAGACCGATTCTGATCGCTAGGTGGTGATGGGGGTGGTGCATCTGATCAAGCTGGCACAACTGCGAATGGACTCCATGCTGGAGAGACAGGTCACCATCGCCAGCGGCTAATGGCGATGTATTGGGGGAGCGGCAAACGCCGCTCCCCACTGACAGTGGCTGGGTGTTAACAGGAGAATGCCTGCTTCCACAAAAAGTGCTCAGACACAAACCTGTTTTCCGGCGGTAGCCTGGCAGCGTTTTTCGGACGATCCGGGTTTCTCCACTTCGGATCTTCACCATGAAACGCGTTCCTCGTCGAGGTGTCAGGGCCTGGCTGCCTGCGCTATTGGCCCTGCCCTATTCTTCCTTGAGCCTGGCCCTGAACACTGCTGCCATCATCCCCACGGTATCTTCTCCCGATTGCCTGGAGTACAAGGTCGTCGGGGTGTGCTACTGGCTGCGCTGCACCAACTTCGGCTGCAGCGTGAAAACCTCCGCCAAGGTTCGGCATTACGTGCCGGACGCGGTGGTCTCCAGCTATTCCACAACGGGCATGAATCCCTGGACGGAAGTCCGAGCCTTGAGTGCACCGATCTCGGGGGCCCAGGGTGGTGGCAGCGGCACCACCAACAGCACCCACGAAAACAGCGTCTCGGTGTTCAAGAACGTCGATGTGATCGGCCATCCCGGCATCGTCGCGTTCAATGCCTTTGCCAGCGGTTCGGGCTATACCTGCGAGGGTGCGGGCACGCCCTATGTGCCAAATTTTCTCAGCACCCTGGACCCCATCGGGTGGCGCCATGGCATTCCGGAAAGCGTATTCCCCCAGGCGCTGACTCCCGGCCTGCGCGAAGTCGGCAGCCGCTTGTCGATGAACCTGTGGGGCAACATCTATCCGCGCAGTGGTTTCCTGCAACAGCCTGACGACTACAAGGCCTCTGCGGTGATGGCCCAGCGCGCGGGCGACATAGTGACCCGCCCTGGGCAGGTGCATGTCTACAGGCCGCTGCTGGCGCTTGCCAAGCCCGGCTACTGGCCCGCCGGGGAGCTGCGTGAATCCGACGCCCTAACAGGTAAGTGGCAGCAACTGACGCCGACGGCCAGTGCCTCTTGTGCAACCTTCCCTGAACCTGGCTTTCACCAGCAGGCCCCGGATGGCGCCTACGCCTGGTCGCTCTGGCGTCCCTATAGCTGCTGCAAGCAGGAAGGACAGACGTTCCTGGGCAGTACCGGCGGTCAATGACCTCACGACACCTAGCGATCGCCACTCCCCTACCTACCTCGTAATGGAGCCTCTCATGACCCGGATGTCATCGTTTCGCCGCCCCGGCCCCCATCGCTGGCTGCTTCTGCTCATGGTTTTGGGAAGCGTTCCACCGCTAGCCACTGCAACGGAGTTCGCTAGCAGCGGCAGTGCCATTGGTGACGACGTGCTGTATCACATAGGCGGCGGCAGCGCCGTGAACATGGGCCGGGCCGGCAGCATGCAGAGCCTCGGTGTCGGCGTGGGTTGGAATAGCAACCTGATGTGCGGAAACATGGACTTGAATACCACGCTGCACAACCAGCTCAATGGCATCACTAATGGTTTCCAGAACATCATGGGGGATTTGATCCAGGGCGCGACCGGAGCTGTGGCTTCGTTGCCAGCGCTGATCATTCAACGGGCGGACCCAGGGCTCTACAACCTGCTCACCAACGGCATCCTGCAGGCACGGGTGGACTTCGATCGTTCCAAGGCCAGTTGCCGAGAAATGGCCGAACGCATGATGACCGTCGCCGGCGGCCAGAGTCGTTGGGGGACGCTCGCCGAAGGCCAGGCGCTCAAGGAAGCCATGGTCCAAAACAAAGATGCCGTGGCGGTCACCGCCCAAGCCGAGGCAGACAAGGGCAACACCGGAGTGCCCTGGGTCGGAGGGGAAAAGGCCGGAGGCAAGCAGCAGCCCCCCATCAAGGTGGTCAAGGACGTGACCAAGGCCGGTTACAACCTGCTCAATGGTCGCAAGGCCACGGACAACAGCAGTATCGACGCCAAGGCCTGCAAGGACGGTTTGCTCTGCAAGACCTGGAAGTCGCCGGATGAAGCGGCAGGATTTGCCAACCGCGTACTGGGTGAAGACGAGCAGCAAACCTGTGAGGGCTGCACCAAGAGCACTGCCACCGCGGGCGTGGGCCTGACGCCGCTGATACAGGAAGAATACGAGACCAAGCTCAAGGCTTTACAGGAACTGATCGCCGGCAGCCAGACCACCACGCCTGAGAATCTGGGAGGTGCCGGTAGTAACTCGATGCCCATCACCCGAGGCGTCATCACCGCCCTACGTGACGAGCCCGACCAGGAGTTGCTGGTCCAGCGTCTGGCCTCGGAGATCGCTGTAACCAGCATTTTGGAGAAAGCCCTGTTGCTGCAACGTGCCCTCCTCGCCGGCAAGAAGGAGCCCAATGTGTCCACCAACGGTGTCGCCGGCGAGACCATCGACGTCGAGCGCGAGGCCTTGCAGCAGGAGATTGCCAATCTGCTCACTGATCTGGAGATGCGCCGCTCGATGACCAGCAACTCGCCATCGGCGATCATTTCGAGGCATCAGCAGCGCAAGGACAACTCACGCACGATCTACGGCGGGGATACAGAGGTCAATCGGCTGGAGGCGCTGGAGAAGGAAGTCAAGGGCAGTGGCAGTCGGCCGCCGCAGCCTTGAACGGCCAGCCGGCCTCTGCTGGAATCCGCTGACAGGATGAGGTCGGTGGTGCCAACAACGAATGGCTGCTATCGACCCAAAGCGGCCTGTCGCGAGGGGCAGCAATCGGCCCAAAGGAGCCAGCCGGATGCGTCCAGAGAATCAGGAGCGATTTAAGTACAGCTAACTGATGTTGCTTACGACGGCGAAGGCGCTACGCTAAACCCGCCTTACGCCACTTTCTCGAATTGAGCAGGCAGGTAGATTGCAAGCACTAGTTCATTATGGAGGTTTACATGACTGGCTACTTAGATACTATTTCGCACCCATGGAATCGTAAGCAGATTATGGCGGCAATGACGCACAAGTTTACGGAAGTCCAACCTTCAATTGATAGAACTCCGGGCGGAAAAATCTGGAATGACTTGAAAGGGTTGGATGACACAGTATGGATTTTCTATACCAGCATCTCCGAGCTCATTGATGAAATTTGTATTTTTGGCGAACGGAGCAAGGACCCAGAGTTTTGGAGCAAGAGCAATGAAAAAACGGCAGAGCACTACACTAGAGAGGTAAAGCGAAAACTATTCTATTGCACTTCCTCACTTATGACCTTAGTAGATATCGCCAGAAACTTTGACAATAAACACAAAATAGATGGACCAGACATAAAAAGAGCTGAAATCTTCACCACACCTGGCCTGCACAGCTTCCTACAGAACCTGCGAAACTTCAACACACATTGGCGTATTGCCGAAGCCAGCTGGTCGACAAACTACGACATGAAAAATGGTACACGGACGGCGCACTTTCAGATAAACAAGGAAGAGTTGCTCGCCTGGAGCAGCTGGACTGCCAATGCCAAAAAATACATCCAAGAACTAGACAGCAGTGTTGACCTTTACGAAATACTTACAACATACAAAAAACAGGCGCAAACCTATTATACATGGCACAAAGGCGCTGTGATTGATCAAAACGCTGAAGCCCTACAACAATATTTTGAGTACACAAAAATCCATGAGGGCCTGCGCCAATATCAAAAATGGAACATGATACTTTCGCAGGTAAAGGTTGGTACAAATCCTTATCAATATTTAGCAAAATTTCTTTCACCCTCTCAAGTTGAGGAAGTCCTCTCTTATCCCAAGCACAGTGAACTGCAGGTGGATGCATTAATCAGGGCAGTAGACACCTATCAGATCTGCGACAAACATCTCAAAAACAAACTTATGAAGGTATTTTCAGTCACCGTCGAGCAATGACCATCACAAATCGCTCCGATAGTCTGCTTCTGGCCGTTTGTGGCCCTTTGTGACGGGCAGCAATTGGCCAGAAACCGTCAATCATACCGTTAAATAATAAACGCCTGACCTTCCCTCTTATTCGGACCCATATATCAAGCCAGTTAAAAAACTGCCCCCACACCTAACGATAGCCAAACTGCTCCGAGTGGCAAAACAAACTTGGATATTTCTGTACAGTAGGAATTGTTTCAGGTGACATAGATTTTCCTTGCATTAAAACACCAACAACATCCTCAAGACTGTTCGATCTAAGTCTTATTTTTTCGGGTC
>NZ_AQOH01000015.1 GCF_000364705.1 Pseudomonas fuscovaginae SE-1
TGGGCCTGGCTGGCCCGGCGCCTGCCGCCGTCGGCGCGGGTGGAGCTGACCCGGCGCCGGATCTTCATCCTGCCCAACCGGACGGGCGGGGTGTTTGCCGCCTTGCTGCTGCTGATCCTGCTGGTGGCGATCAATTACCAGAACAGTCTGGCCTATGGCCTGTGCTTCCTGCTGTTGTCGCTGTTCGTCGTGGCGATCCTGCACACCTACCGCAACCTGCGGGGGCTGGTGCTGAGCGCCGGGGGTGGGCCGGCAGTGTTCGTCGGGGAGCAAGCCCGTTTCATGGTCCGGCTGGAAAGCACGGAGAAGCGCCACCAGGCGATCCAACTCGGCTGGTCGGCCCAGCCGACCCAGGCCACGGACGTGCCGCCAACGGGCTTCAGCGAGCTGGAACTGACCCGGCCAACCCTGGCGCGCGGCTGGTTGGCGGCTCCCCTTATCGGGGTACGCAGCAGCTTTCCCCTGGGCCTCCTGCGCGCCTGGAGCTGGGTCGACCTGGGCCAGCGCGTGCTGGTTTATCCACAGCCGCTGGAAGGAGAGCTGCCGACCCTGTCCAGCGTGCCGGAGGATGAGCGCGAGCAGGGCGTGCGGTCCCACGGGCAAGGCGTCGACGACTACCAGGGGCTCAAACCCTACCAGCCCGGCGACTCCTGGCGCCGCCTGCACTGGAAGGCCTATTCCCGTGGACAGGGTTCGCTGATCAAGGACTTCGCCCGCCTTGAAGGCCAGGAACATTGCCTGGACTTCCTGGCCCTGGGGGGCGATGTCGAGCAGCGTCTGTCACGGCTGTGCTACTGGGTACTGGAACTGACCCGCCGCGAGCAGCCGTTCGCCTTGCAATTGCCTGGGCGGCGTCTGGCCACCGATAGCGGTGCGGCCCATTGCGAGGCTTGCCTGCGCGCCCTGGCACTGTTTGGGCAGACATCATGAGCAACGGGGCGACGATTTCCCGCGCCAGCCTGGTCTGGCTGCTGCTGGCCCAGGCGCTGGTCATGGTGCCGTTCTGGTTTCATGTGCCGTTGTGGATGGTCGTCTTCTGGCTCGGTTGCACCTTCTGGCGTGTCCAGATCTATCGCATGCGTGCGACGTTTCCCGGGCGCCTGCTGGCGCTGCTGTTGCTGCTGTTCACCATCGGCGGCATCTGGATGTCGCGCAGCAGCCTGATCGGCCTCGACGCTGGCGCGGTGCTGCTGGTGGCGATGTTCATCCTCAAGCTGGTGGAAACCCGCACCCGGCGCGATGCGCTGGTGCTGATATTTCTCGGGCTGTTCTGCGTGGCGGTGGCCTATCTGTTCGAGGACAGCCTGCCGTGGGCCGCCTACAGCCTGTTGCCGATCGGTGCCCTGCTGGCGGCCCTGATCGGCCTGCAAGAGGGCCCCGGCACCCGGCCGCTGGCGACCTTGAAACTGGCCGCGACCCTGCTGGCGCAGGCCGTGCCGTTGATGCTGCTGCTGTTTCTGTTCTTTCCGCGGATCGCCCCGCTGTGGTCGTTGCCGCTGCCGAGCGACAAGGGCCTGAGCGGTTTGTCCGAAAACATGTCGCCCGCCGATGTCGCCGAACTCGGGCGTTCCGCCGAACTGGCGTTTCGTGCCAGTTTCGACGGCCCGTTGCCACCGCGACGGGAGCTATACTGGCGCGCCCTGACCCTGGAGCAGTTCGATGGCCGGCGTTGGAGCCAGTCGCCGGGCGTAGCCTCCAGCCCGCCGCCGCAATGGCAGGCCAGCGGTGAGCCCTGGCGCTACAGCATCATCCTGCAACCGAGCGGCAAGCCCTGGTTGCCGGCACTCGATGTCGCCCGCGGCGAAGCGGGCGACGTGCGTCAATTGGCGGACTACCGCCTGCAGCGTCAGCGCCCGGTGCAACAGGCGCTGCTGTACCGGGCCAGTTCCTGGCCGCAGGTGCCCCGCGACCCGCTGCTCGACGAGCGGGCACGTCGCCGTGCCCTGCAATTGCCGGCCCAGGGCGACCCGCGGACCCGCCAATGGGCGAGCGAACTGCGGCGCACTTATCCACAGCCCGAGGCGCTGGTGACGGCGCTGCTCAGGCATTTTCATGATGAGCCCTATCACTACACTCTCAAGCCGCCGACCCTGGGACCGGACAGCATCGACGGCTTCCTGTTCGACAGCCGTCAGGGTTTCTGCGCGCACTTCGCCGGCGCCATGACCTACGTGTTGCGCGCGGCGGGAGTCCCGGCACGGGTAGTGGCCGGTTATCAGGGCGGCGAGTTGAACCCGGCCGGCGGCTTCCTCACCGTACGCCAGTATGACGCTCATGCCTGGATCGAGTACTGGCAGGCCGGACAGGGCTGGCGCAGCGTCGACCCGACCTACGCGGTGGCACCGCAGCGCATCGACCAGGGACTGGAGCAGGCCCTGGCCGCCGATGAGGGCGTACCGGGGGCCTCGGCGTTCTCGCCACTGCGTTACCGCCAACTGACCTGGCTCAACGAGTTGCGCCTGGGCTGGGATAACCTCAATTACGCCTGGCAACGCTGGGTTCTGGGTTATCAGGGCGAACAGCAGTTGCAGACCCTCGGGCGCTGGTTCGGCGAACTGGCCGGTGTGATGCTGCCGCTCGGTCTGGTACTGATCCTGGCACTGCTGTCGTTATGGCTGTTGCGTCCCTGGCAGGTGAAGGCCGACCCGCAACTGCGTGCCTTCGCCACTTTTGAAAAGCTGCTGCGCCAGCGTGGCCTGGTCCGCGAGCCGGGCGAGGGGCCAGTGGCGTTCGTCGAGCGCGCGGCCATGCGGTTGCCGCGGCAGGCGCGGGACATCCGCCGCTTTGGCGAGTCGTTCGTCAGCCAACGCTATGCTGAAGAAACCCCGTCGATGGATGTATTGCAACAGGCGTTGCAGTCATTGCGTCGCAGTCTTTGAAGTTCGATTTGGGAGGAACTGTCGATGTCGGCCCTGGTGGATCGTTTGGTGGTACAGGTGTTGAACCTGCAGGTGCGGTTGTTGGCCTGTCAGGCGCGGGTCGATGCGCTCACCGACGACGAGGCTCTGCATGACCTGCGCATCGCCGTGCGCCGCCTGCGCAGCCTGCTGCGGCCTTTGCGCGGCTTGCCGGGTGTCGAGCAACTGGAGCAGGCGGCCGCCGAAGTGGGACGGCTGACCACGCCGATCCGCGACCGGGAGGTACTGGCGGCCTATCTGCACCGCCAGGGTCATCATGCCGCGGCCACGCGCCGTACCGCGCAACTGTCCGAGGACTACTGGAGAGTCGCGCGCAGCGCCGAGCTCAAGCAACTGTTCGATGTGCTGGACGCCTTCCCGCGCTTCCTGCGTGCCGCCGAGCATCAGGGCCTGCTCAAGGGCTTGCGCAAGCGCATCGAGAAGCGCCTGGCGAAGCAGTGGCGGGCCCTGGAGGAGGCCCTGCACGCTCCGGGTCATGACCGCCATCGCCTGCGCCTGCTGATCAAGCGGGTGCGTTACGCCGCCGAAGCCTATCCGCAGCTGGATCAGTTGCCGGCATCGGTGTTGCGTCGGCTCAAGGCGGCCCAGGAAGCCCTGGGCGACTGGCATGACTGCTGGCAGTGGCTGCTGCAGGCCGAGACCCAGCAGGATCTGCAGCCCTGCGTCAATGGCTGGCGAGCCACCATGGCCCGCGCCGAGGGCAAGGCCGACAGGATTCTGGAGAAGCTGAGCAGGAACTGCTTTGCCTGAGGCGACGGCTTGTATGACAGGTGATTTGGCCGGAATGGGCGCTTTACCTCCCACGGCGGCTGGTTAAGATTCACTTCCATGATGCAAGCTTCCGGCTTGCGGCGGATCTCAGGGAATACTTGTCAGCCGAGGTGTACATGCGCTTTTCCGATTTGCTCGAGGGGGGCCGCCGCGATCCACAGGCTCTGGTCATTCCGGCCGAGTGGGGCCAGGGGCGCGCGTCTTTTGGTGGCCTGGTGGTCGCGCTCCAGTATGAGGCGATGCGCGCCCGTGTGCCGAGCGATCGCCCTGTCCGTTCGTTGGCGGTGACCTTTGTCGGCCCGGTCGAGCCGCGGGTGCCGGTCAGCTTCGAGGTCGAGGTGTTGCGCGAGGGCAAGGCGGTCAGCCAGGTGCTCGGGCGGGCGGTGCAGAACGGCCAGGTGACGACCCTGGTGCAGGGTAGTTTCGGCGCGTCCCGGGAGTCGACAGTGGCCGTCGAGGCCGAGCCGGCTCCGGCGATGAAGCACTGGGAACAATGCCAGGAGCTGCCTTATGTACAGGGCGTGACCCCGGAGTTCGTGCGGCATCTGGCCATGCGCTGGGGCGTCGGCGGCTTGCCGTTCACCGGTAACGCCTCACGGCAGATGGGCGGCTGGGTGCGCCTGCGCGAGGCCGAGGACGAAGTCCTGAACGAGGCCCATTTGCTGGCGCTGGTGGATGCCTGGCCACCGGCGCTGCTGTCGCACCTGAAGAAAATGGCGGCCGGCAGCAGCCTGACCTGGACCATCGAATTCGTCCAGCCGCTGCTGGAGCTCAGCACCCTGGACTGGTGCAAATACCTGGCGGTGATCGAGCATGCCCGCGATGGCTACGGCCATGTGGCGGCGGCGTTGTGGAGCCCGGATGACCGCTTGATCGCCCTGAGCCGGCAGACCGTCACGGTGTTTGGCTGAAGCCTTGTGGGAGCTGCTGGCGATCCGCCCTAGGCGGCCATCCAGCAAAATCTGCAGTGATAGCAGGGGGCTATCGCCCGCCAGCCGGCTCCCACAGGTTGGCGTGCTTTCACAGGGCAGCACGTCTCCGCCCCGGGCCTAGGCCTCCAGCGTATGACGCTTGCGCTGCAGGCCGGCGGCCGCGACCAGGCCGATCACGCCGATGGCGACGTTGGTCAGGTCCTGGGTGAAGACGCCGCTGGCCAGCAGCAGGAAGGCCAGGGCAAACAGGACCACCGAGAGCAGTTGCAGGCCTTCGCGGGTGCCGTCGTTCGAAGAGTGTGGTGCGACGCGCCATTGCCAGGCGGGAAAATCGGGATGACGTTTGCCCATGATGATGCCCCTTGGTTCGTGGATTCGATGGATCCAGAATAAGGCGGGCAAACGTCGGCGGCGAATCAACTCTTGCTATCGCGCCTATAGCTTGAGCTGACCAATGGCCTTGTTCAATTCACCGGCCAGGGTCGCCAGTTCATTGCTGGTGCTGGCCGAGTCCACGGTCTGCTGCACGGTGTTTTCGGTGACATCGCGGATGCTCACCACGGCCCGGTTCATTTCTTCGGCGACCTGGCTTTGTTGCTCGGCGGCCACGGCGATCTGGGTGTTGCTCTCGCGCATCTGTGCCACCGCGCCAGTGATTTCAGCCAGTGCGGCCCCGGCCTCCTGAGCCTGCTGCACGCAGTCGTCGGCCTTGAACGAGCTTTCCTGCATGAAGTCCACCGCATCGCGGGTCCCGGATTGCAGGGCCGAGACCATGGTGGTGATTTCGTCGGTGGAGTCCTGTACGCGCTTGGCCAGGTTGCGCACTTCATCGGCGACCACCGCGAAACCCCGCCCCATTTCCCCGGCCCGGGCGGCTTCGATCGCGGCATTGAGGGCGAGCAGGTTGGTCTGCTCGGCGATGCTGTGGATCACGCTGACCACGCCATTGATCTTCTGGCTGTCTTCGGCCAGGCGCTGGATCATCTCCGCGGTCTGCTGCACGCCGCTGGACAGGCCGGCGATCGATTGCTGGACACGGCTGACCACCTCCTTGCCGCTGCCGGCCAGGGTATCGGCGGTTTTCGACAGGTCGCGGGTGGCGCCGGCGTGCTGGGCGATGTGGTAGACCGTCGCGGTCATCTCGTTGATGGCGGTGGCGGCCTGGTCGGTTTCGCTCTGCTGGCCGAGCATGCCGTGCTGCACATCGTTCATGCTCGACGCCAGCCGCGCCGCGCCGACATCCAGTTGCGCGGCGGTGCGCGCGACGGTGCCGACCACGCGTTGGTAGCCGGCCTGCATGGCGTTGAAGGCGCTGGCCATCTGGCCGACTTCATCCTTGCACGCCAGTGGCACACGGGCGGACAGGTCGCCGGTCTTTTCCACGTGCAGCATCACGTCCTTGAGGGTATTGAGCTGGCTGAGCAGAAAGCGGATCAGCAATTGCGAGGCACAGAGCATCGCCAGCATCAGGATGAACACGGCCACGGCGTATTGGGTGAAGCGCTCGCCGAACACCTGGGCCAGACTCGGCGCGTAGGCCAGCACGGCCACCCGCTGGTTGTCATGGTTGATCACCTCGGCCCCAAGCAATGGGTTGTCGCCGAACAGCGGCATGTAGTCGTAGCCGACCCAGCCCTGGGCATCGCCCAGGCGCGACAGCAACTGGCCGTTGAGGCTGGGGGCCTGGCCGTTCTGGAACACCAGCAACCGATCATTCCGCGGCAGCGGCTGGCCGGCGGGCCAACTGGCCAGCAGCTGCGCCTCGGCCTGGGCGGCCGCGCGGGCGTCGTCGGTGCGGGCGTGCTGCTCCAGCTGTACCGCGTACAGTACCAGCAGCAGGGTGGTGACGAAGGCCACCGCGTTGACGGCCCAGAATTTGTATTTCAGTGAGATGTTGCTAAGCCAGGCACCCATGGAAGGTCTTCTCTGATTGAGCGGAAACAGCAAGGTGCCATTATTGTGCCATGCCCCAGCCGGGGAGTTCTTGATATGGGTCAAGCAATCGGCGGCAGGCCGAAGAAGGTGCGGGCGCAGGCGCTGCTGTGGGCGGCCAGGTCGGCTTCGGTTTCGCCGCGGTGCAGGGCCACCTCGCGTAGCACTTCGGTGAGGAACGCCGGTTCGTTGCGGCCGTTCTTGGGCTTGGGGCGCAGGCTACGAGGCAGCAGGTAGGGCGCATCGCTTTCCAGCATCAGGCGGCCACGGGGGATTTCGCGCACCAGTGGATGCAGGTGGGTGCCGCGACGCTCGTCGCAGATCCAGCCGGTGATGCCGATGTGCAGGTCCAGGTCCAGATAGCTGAACAGTGCCCGTTGTTCGCCGGTGAAGCAGTGCACCACGGCGGCCGGCAGGCGGTCGCGGTAGTCGCGCAGAATCTCCAGCAGCCGCGGGTTGGCATCGCGTTCGTGGAGGAACACCGGCCGTTGCAGTTCCACTGCCAGGGCCAGGTGTTCTTCGAGGACTTTTTCCTGTTGCGGGCGTGGCGAAAAATCGCGGTTGAAATCCAATCCGCATTCACCCACCGCACAGACGTTCGTCTCCTTGAGCAGGGTTTTCAGACGGGCGGCACTGTCGGCGTTCCAGTCGCTGGCGGAGTGGGGGTGGATGCCCGCCGTTGCGAACAATTGCAGACCGCTCTCATCCAGCGTCCGGCATAGCTCCAGGGCCTGTGCGCTGCCCTCGATGCTGGTGCCGGTGACGACCAGTTGGCAGACCCCGGCGGCCTGTGCGCGGTCGAGTATTTCCCGGTGTTTGCCGGAAAAAGCCGGGTTGGTCAGGTTGACGCCGATATCGATGAGTTGCATGGTTCGTCCTCAGGCCACAGGCCGGAAAGCATATCAGAGCTGTAGATTTATAATAAAAACCAAGAACTACAACGAGTTATGACTGTCTTTTAAGGCCGCAAGCGAGCAGTGCCAGCTTTCAAGCCGCTGCCGTCCCCGTCTTGCGCACCTTGATTCGCGTTCACAGAGACGCTCGGTTCCAACGACCCGTACCAGGCCATGGGGCTTGCGGCGGGACAGTATTCTTTGCGGAGAATGGATGAAGCGACCCTCGCTGTTGCTCCTGCTGTGCCTGTTCCTGCTGCCGTTGCCGGCGGTTGCGCGGCTGGCCGGGCCATTGGAAATCGGCCAGCCGGGCAAGGTCCGCGACCTGGCGGAAATCCGCGGCAGCCGCGTCCTGCGGGTGCTGGTCAACCAGAGTCGCAACAGTTCGGGAGAAATCCAGGGCGAGGCGATCGGCGTCGAGTATCACCGCCTGCGTGCCTTCGAGCAGTACCTGAACGGGCATGCCCGGGATAATCAGCAAATCACGCTCAAGCTCATTCCCAAGGCCAAGGACCAGTTGCTCGGCGCGCTGCAGCGTGGCGAAGGCGACCTAGTCGCTCCGGGTGAGTTGCTTGATGCGCAACCGGGGCCTGCCGTCAGCGCCAGCGAGGCGATCGGCAGCCCGGTGCCGCTGTTGCTGGTGGGACTCAAGGGCGAGAAGCGCATTACCCGGGTCGAACAGCTTTCCGGACGCACGCTGACCCTGAGCACCGGCAGCGCCGCCGCCAATGCGCTGGAGCAGATCAACCAGAAGCTGGCCCTGCACAAGCTGTCGCCGGTGAAGGTCGAATGGGTCGATGCGAGCCTGGCGGTGGAGGACGTGCTGGAAATGGTCCAGGGCGGGATCTTTCACCTGACCATCGTCGAGCAGCCGATTGCCGAGCGCTGGGCGAGGGTCATGCCCAAGCTGCGTTTCGACCGGCGGGTACTGGTCGGCGAGCCGGGCCAGATGCGCTGGTTCGTGCGCCGTGATGCCTCGATGCTGCTGGCCAGCATCGACCGTTTCCTCGGGACCTACAAGGCACCGGCCGACCAGGACGTGGTGTTCCTGCGCATCTATCGGCGCCTGTATCAGGTGCATTATCCGCTGGCCCGCGATGACCGGCAGAAGCTGGAGAAGCTTCGGCCGGTGCTGCAGCGGCATGCCCAGGCCCAGGGTCTTGACTGGCTGAACCTGGCCGCACTGGCGTTCAAGGAGTCGGCACTGGACCCGGCAGCCCGGGGTGCGAGCGGGGCCACCGGGCTACTGCAGATCACCCCCTCGGCGGCGCAACGGGTCGGCGTGGGCAATATCCAGAATGTCGATAACAACGTGCAGGCCGGAGCCAAGTATCTGGCGATGATCCGCCGCAAGTTCTTCGCCAGCCCCAAGCTCAACGAGCGTGAGCGCATGGCCTTTGTCCTGGCGGCCTACAACATGGGGCCCGAGCGGGTCCAGGGCATGCGCGCCGAGGCGCGGCGGCGTGGATTGAACCCCAACCAGTGGTTCTTCCAGGTCGAACGGGTGGCGATGGAGCAGGTGGGAATGGCTCCGGTCAACTATGTTAATAGTGTGAACAAGTACTATCTGGCGTTCGATCGGGAGCGCGGTTCCCTGGAAAGGGATTCTCTGGAACACAACGGAAGGAAGGTTGCTTCACGGAAATGATCGGATATTTCGATTGTTGTGTCAGGTTTTTTGCGCTTTTTCAATTTTAAAAACTGATTAATATGGCGTCCATCAACTCGACATTTGAATTAAGGATTCAACCATGAGCACTCTGACCCAACGCGTCCTGAACACCCGTGCCGGCTACGGCCTGACCGTCCTGCGGATTCTGGTGGGGATCATCTTTGCCGCCCACGGCGCGCAAAAACTCTTCGGCCTGTTCGGTGGCTACGGCTTGGCAGGCACCGCCCAATGGATGGAAAGCATCGGCCTGGCACCCGGCCACCTGATGGCGCTGCTGGCGGGTGGCACCGAGTTCTTCGGTGGGCTGGCGCTGATCATCGGCCTGCTGGCACGTCCTGCGGCGCTGGGCCTGACCTTCACCCTGGTGGTGGCGATTCTCTCGGTACACCTCCACAACGGTCTGTTCATGAGCAACAACGGCTATGAATTCGCCCTGGCCCTGCTGGGTGGCACCCTTGCCGTACTGATCGAAGGCGCCGGCAAGGCCTCGGTCGATGGCATCATCAACCGCTGATCTTTCCGGATGATCACCCAAGGCCCGCCCTCGCGGGCCTTTTTCGTTGTCATGCTCGCACGGGACATTGTCCGGCGCGATTCTTGACAGTGCCCCCCGCGCTTCTCTAGGATGCCGTGCATGCGCCGATTTAAACAGCTACTTGCGGGGCGCCAGGGGGGCGACAGCGCTCCGCCAGAGGTCTGGTCCAGGTCTCGAAATACCGCTAAAGCGCTGGTTCGGTGTTGCCTCACACCTGCCCGGCAGATCGTTGAGGCGGAGACACGCACGTTGAACAATCCACGCCCTGTCGTACGTCTGGTGCCGATCACGGCCAACCTTCCCGAACGCAACCCGAAAATTCTCCTGTGCGGCCAGAACCAGCCAACGCTGCTGCGTTGCCTGGACGGCTGGCCGCGGCGCAAGGGGCGGGCTTCGGCGTTCCTGATCCAGTTTGTGGAAGAGGGTGATTCGCTGGAGCGCTTTGCCGATGACAGCTTCGACATGGCGGTGATCCAGTCGCCGAATGCGGAGCAGGCCGAGACGGTGATTCACCAGTTGACGCGCGTGGCACGACAGGGGCTGATTACCCGGCGCTGAGCCTGTCGGGATTCAAGTGAGTCCTTCGCGGATCAGGGATAGTCGATGGCGGTGATGTACACCAGTTGCTCGCCCGTCGGTGTCATCACCCGCACCTCGGCATCCAGCGTCTTGCCGATCAGGGCGCGGGCCAGGGGCGAATCGATGCTGATCAGGTTCAGCTTCAGGTCCAATTCGTCCGGGCCGACGATGCGGTAGCGCGACTCCTTGCCATCCTCGTTCTCGATGGTGACCCAGGCACCGAAATAGACCTTGTTCGGATCGCTCGGGCGTTCGCCGACCACCTTGAGGTTTTCCAGGCGTTTGGTCAGGAAGCGCACGCGGCTGTCGATCTCGCGCAGCATCTTCTTGCCATAGGTGTATTCGGCGTTTTCCGAACGATCGCCCTGGGCGGCCGCCTCGCTGACCGCCTGCGTGACTTGCGGCCGGCGCACGTGCCACAGCTCATGCAGTTCGGCGCGCATGCGCGCCTCGCCCTCGGGGGTGATCAGGGCGGTGCCGGCGGTACGGGGAGGGCGATAACGGCTCATCGTCATTCCATTGGACAAACAGGGCGCGAGTCTATCAGCCCTCGCGCAGCACTGTCAGCGGGCTGGCATTCAGCGCCCGGCGGGTGCCGAAGACGCCGGCGCCGCCAATCATCAGGGCACCGAGCAGCGGCAGCAGCAACAGCCACGGATGCGGGTGCCAGGGCAGGTCGAAGGCGAACCGGTACAGCACCAGGCTCACCAGTTCCGCGCCGAGCGCGGCGAGCAGGCCGCTGGCGGCTCCGAGCAGGCCGAACTCGATCCGCCGCGCCTTGACCAGCAACCGCCGCTCGGCGCCCAGCGCCCGCGCCAGCGCGCCCTGGCGAATACGTTCGTCGAGCGTCGCCTGCAGCCCGGAGAACAGCACCGCCATCCCCGCCGCGAGGACGAACAGCAACACGTACTCCACCGCGATGGTGACCTGGGCGAGGATGCTGCGCAGTTGTGCGAGCAGAGCCTCGACCTGCAGGATGGTCGCCGCCGGGAAGGCCCGTGACAGCTCGACGATGTCCTTGTCATGACCCGGCGCCAGATAGAAGCTGGTCAGGTAGGTGGCCGGCAGATCCTGCAGGGTGCCGGGCTGGAAGATCATGAAGAAGTTCGGCTGGAAGTTGTCCCAGTTGATACTGCGCAGGCTGCTGACCCGCGCCTCGCGCTGGCTGCCGCCGACGCTGAAGACCAGATGGTCGCCCAGCTTGATCTTCAGGCTGGTGGCGACCTTGGCCTCCACCGAGACCTCGGGAATGTCGCCGCCGGGCTGGTTCGACCACCAGTTGCCGGCCGTGAGGGTATTGCCCGATGGCAGGTCGGCGGCCCAGGTCAGGCTCAGGTCACGCTGGATCGCCCGGTCGCCGGCACTGTCCTTGCTGACGATCTCCTGCACCGGTTCGCCGTTGATGCTGATCAGGCGCCCCGGCACCACCGGGTAGATCGGTGCCGACTGTGCCGACAGCTTGATCAGGTGATCGCGGAAACCGTCCTTGTCCGCGGGCAGGATATTCAGCGCGAAGTAGTTCGGTGCGTTCTTCGGCAACTGGTTCTGCCAGGTGTCGAGCAGTTCGCCGCGCAGCAGTGCGATCAATGCCATGGACAGCAGGATCAGCCCGAATGCCAGGGACTGGCCCGCGGCGGCCAGCGGGTGGCGCAGCAGTTGGCCGAGGCCCAGGCGCCAAGGCAACGAGGCTCGGGCCAGCAGCCGGCGCAGGCTCTGCAGGCCGAGCAGCATCAGGCCGCCGAGCAGCAGGGCGGCAAGCACGCCACCACCGAGCAGGGCGAAGGTCAGCACCAGGTCCAGGCTCAGTCGCCACATGATCAGGCCGAGGGCCAGAAGGGCGGTGCCGTAGACCATCCAGGTACTGGCGGGAATCGGCAGCAGGTCGCGGCGCAGCACGCGCAGCGGCGGTACCCGGCCCAGTGCCGCCAACGGCGGCAGGGCGAAGCCGGCCAGGGCGACCAGGCCGGTACCGATGCCGGCCAGGGCCGGGGTCAGCCCGCCGGGCGGTACGTCGGCGGGCAGCAGGTTGTGCAGCAACTGGAACAGGCCCAGTTGCGCCAGCCAACCAAGCAGCGCACCGCTGATGCAGGCGAGCAGGCCGAGAATCGCCAGTTGCAGGCTGAACAGGGTCATGGCCTCCCGGCGCGACAGCCCGAGGCAGCGCAACAGGGCACTGGCATCGAAGCGACGGGCGGCGAAACGGCTGGCGCTGAGCGCCACCGCCACGCCGGACAGCAGCACCGCGACCAGGCTCGCCATGTTCAGGTAGCGCTCTGCTTTGCCCAGCGCGCCGCCAATCTGCTGGTTGCCGTCGCGGGCGTCGAGCAGCCGCTGGTTGGCTGCCAGTCCCGGCTTGAGCAGGTCGCGATAGGTCGCCAGGGCACTGGCCGGGCCCCGCCAGAGCTCGCGGAAATTGACCCGGCTACCGGGCTGGACCACGCCGGTGGCCTCCAGGTCCGCCAGGTTGATCAGCACCCGTGGCGTCAGGCTGTAGAAGTTGGCGGCGCGGTCCGGCTCGTAGGTGAGTACCCGGGCGATGCGTACGGTCTTCATGCCGACATCGATGCTGTCGCCGATCTTCAGGTTCAAGGCGCTCATCAGCCGTGCCTCGACCCAGGCTTCACCAGGAGCCGGGCCGCCGCCGGCGGTTTCGGCACCGAATGGCTCGGCAGCGCTCTTGAGTTCGCCGCGCAGGGGATAGTGCTCGTCCGCCGCCTTGATGCTCGACAGTTGGATGCCATTGTCGGTGGCGATCACACTGGAGAACTCGACCACCCGGGCATGCTCGAGACCGAGCTCACGGCCACTCTGGACCTGCTCCGCACGGGCCCTGGAGGTACCGTCGAGCACCAGGTCGGCGGCGAGGAACTCCGTGGCGCGCAACATCATCGCGCCGTTCAGGCGGGCCCCGAAATAGCCGATGGCGGTACTGGCCGCCACGGCAACCAGCAGGGCGAAGAACAGGACCCGCAACTCACCGGCGCGGGCATCGCGCTGCAGTTGGCGGGTGGCGAGGCTGAACAGACGCAACAGCGGCAGACGTGCCATCAAGGCTCCAGGGGCGCGACCAACTGGCCGGCATCAAGGCGGATCAGGCGCCGGCAGCGATGGGCCAGGCGTTCGTCATGGGTCACCAGCACCAGGGTGGTACCGCGTTCCTTGTTCAGCTCGAACAGCAGGTCGCTGATGCGCTCGCCGGTGTGGCTGTCGAGGTTGCCGGTGGGCTCGTCGGCGAACAGCACGTCCGGCTCGGCGGCAAAGGCCCGGGCGATCGCCACTCGCTGCTGTTCGCCGCCGGACAACTGTCGTGGCGAGTGGGTCAGCCGCTTGCCCAGGCCGACCCGTTCCAGCAGGTCGCGGGCGCGTTCCCGTGCGTCGCCGCGGCCGTCCAGCTCCAGTGGCAGCATGACGTTTTCCAGGGCATTGAGACTGTCGAGCAGTTGAAAGCTCTGGAACACGAAGCCGACATGCTCGGCGCGGATGCGCGCGCGCTGGTCTTCGTCGAGGCTGCTCAGGGCGCGTCCGGCCAGGATCACATCGCCGCCACTGGGCAGGTCGAGGCCGGCCAGCAGGCCGAGCAGGGTGGATTTGCCGGAACCGGACGCGCCGACGATGGCCAGGCTGTCGCCCCTGTTCAGGTGCAGGGAAAGAGGGTGCAGGATGGTCAGTTCGCCTTCCGCGCTGGGAACCACTTTGCTAAGGTTCTGCGCGGTGAGAATGCTTTCGCCCATGGAGAATCCGATGCGAGTTTGGTTTTTGAGTGCCGGCCTGGCCCTGATGTGCATGGCTCAGAATGCGGCGGCGGGCACGGTCCTGATCGTTGGCGATAGTATCAGCGCGGCTTTCGGCCTGGATACCCGTGTCGGCTGGGTCGCCCTGCTGGAAAAGCGGCTCAGGGACGAGGGTTTCAAGGACAAGGTGGTCAATGCGTCCATCAGCGGCGACACCAGTGCGGGCGGCCAGGCGCGGCTGCCGGCGCTGCTTGCGCAGCACAAGCCGGAGCTGGTGATCATCGAACTGGGCGGCAACGATGGCCTGCGTGGGCAGCTTCCTACACAATTGAAACAAAATCTTGCATCAATGATCGATGATTCCCGGGCCAGCGGCGCCAGGGTGCTGTTGCTCGGCATGCAGTTGCCGCCCAACTACGGTGCCCGCTACACCAAGGCGTTCGCGGAGGTCTATCCGGCCCTGGCCGAGGAGAAGAACGTCGCGCTGGTGCCGTTTTTTCTCGAAGGCGTGGGCGGTCACCCGGAGCTGATGCAGGCCGATGGGATCCACCCGGCGGCCGCTGGTCAGGACAAGTTGCTCAATAACGTCTGGCCGACCCTGAAACCGCTGCTTTGAGCTTTTTTACCGGCGGTTTTTCGGCTAAGGTGGCGCCCCCTGTCAGGAGCCCCCGATGCAGCGTCCCGCCTGGTCCCTATTTGCCTACCAACTGATCGAGCCCGACGAGCAGTTGGATCTGTTCGCCTGCCAGGAAGTGCGGGTGCATCTGGTCGCGCGTCAGTTGGAGTTGGGCGGCTCCGCCGATCGCACGCTCTGCGGCAGCCTGCTGCCGGCACAGCCGCGCTGGTCGGGGGTGGACAAGTCGATTTTCCGCGACCAGCGCCTGTGCCCGTTCTGTCGGGCGATTCTCGAGTCCCAGAAACGCGGCACGCCACCGATCTGGCCGGAATTGCGTTTCGAACTGTAAAACCTGCCTGTCTGCCGGCTGAAGTGTCGCCAATGTCCTGCCGGGCGGCTGGCGGCAGGTGTACAATCGCACTTTATTTCTCCGTTGATCATGCGAAGGATTTCCCGGATGTTGTCGCGCTTTCCTGCCGTCACCCGTTGCCTGTCCATTGCCGCCCTGTGTGCGGCGGGTCCCGTTTCCGCGCTGGAATTGCCATTGCCGCCGCCGGGCGAGGATATCGTCGGCCAGGTCCAGGTGATCAAGGCCAAGTATGAAGATACCTTTGCCGACCTCGGTACCACCTACGACCTGGGCTACTCGGAGATGGTCGCGGCCAACCCGGGGGTCGATGCCTGGTTGCCGGGCGCGGGCACCGATATCGTCCTGCCGACCCGCTTCATTCTGCCGCCAGGGCCCCGCGAAGGCATCGTGATCAACCTGGCCGAATATCGCCTGTACTACTTCCCCAAGGGCCGCAACGTGGTCTACACCTTCCCCCTGGGTATCGGGCGTGAAGGCTGGGGCTCGCCGATCGCTCACACCACCATCATCGCCAAGACGCCGAACCCGACCTGGACGCCGCCGGCCTCGATCAAGGCCGAGCATGCCGCCAACGGCGATCCGCTGCCCAACGTGGTGCCGGCCGGCCCGGACAACCCGCTGGGCCCGTTCAAGTTCACCCTCGGCACGCCGGGCTACCTGATCCACGGTTCGAACATGAAGTTCGGTATCGGCACCCGTACCAGCCATGGCTGCTTCCGCATGTTCAACAACAACGTGCTGGAGATGGCCGACATGGTGCCGGTCGGCACCTCGGTGCGGATCATCAACGAGGCCTACAAGTTCGGCATCAGTGGCGGCAAGGTCTACCTGGAGGCGCACACGCCACTGGACGACAACGGCAACCCGTCGGTGGTCGACAAGCACACCGCGGTGATCAACGCCCTGCTCAAGCGTGATGACCTGGCGAAGAATCTGCGGGTGAACTGGGACGAGGTGCGCGACGTGGTCGCGGCCGAGGATGGCCTGCCGACCGAGATTGCCGTGCCGGGGGCGGCACCGGTGGTATCGAGCGCGCCGATCGATCTGCAGCAGTAACGGCTCCGAACGACCCGCCTGGGGCCTTGTGCGCCAGGCGGGTTTTTCATGCCCGTGGACAAAACCGGCAGGCATTAAAAAGCCGATCCAATGATGGATCGGCTTGATAACAGCCCCGAGGGACTATTACTTGCGGCTTGCTTTTTCCAGCATGCGCAGAGCGCGCTCGTTAGCTTCATCAGCAGTCTGTTGTGCTTTTTGAGCAGCAGCCAGAGCTTCATCAGCTTTGCGGTAGGCTTCGTCAGCACGAGCCTGAGCACGAGCAGCTGCGTCTTCGGTAGCAGTCAGACGAGCTTCGGTTTCTTTCGATGCGCTGCTGCAACCGGTAGCCAGAACAGCGGCCAGGGCCAGAGCCGAGAATTTCAGAACGTTGTTCATCGTGTTCCCCTTCAAGGACTTTCTATTAATGACCATAACCCCAGAGTGAGGAAATAGCCGGCGTACATACTACCCATTACTTGTAGTAAGTAAACTGACGTAACGCAAGAAGCAAAAAAAATTCTTGGTACAGAATGTTTTTCAGCTAACTTTGCCTGGTGCTGTATAAAAAATATACAGTTGTAAAGCCCGTTCCGAGCGCTTTATGCGATCTTCTGCCGACCTGTCAGGTAACGGGTGGCAAGTGTCCGGTGTATCCAGGCTCCGTTCTGACCACAACGGGCAACTCTTGTTCCCTACCGTCCACGGGGCGGGGAGTATCTTTTGCCAATTGAAAAGTGACTTTAACCCGGACTGTACGTCACACAACATGACATTCCGGCAATTTTCAGCCCGTGTTCAGCTTTTCACCCGCAAGGGAATGTTTGCCCGCGCTATGATCCGAACGGCGCCGGGCGACGTGACGAGCGTGTCTTGAGCATTTTTGCCAAGGGTGCCTACTATTTGATACGTGCTCGTTTTTTCAGGGAGCGGTCGGCTTTTCTCGTTGTCCAAACAGGCACGGGGGTGGCGTAGAGGTTCCTTCGCCGGAAAAACATCGGTAAGGTAGGGTCGAACACCAAGACCCGCGAGGAGTAGTGATGAGCGAGGCGTTGTCCATCCACCATGACCAGGCTGGTCATCAGTTCGAGACCAATGTGGACGGTCATCGTGCCTACCTGACCTATATGGACCTGGGTAAGCAGACCCTGGATATCTACCGCACCTTCGTGCCCAACGCGTTGCGTGGTCGAGGCATTGCGGCGGCGCTGACCGAGCAGGCGCTGGAGTACGCCGAGCGCATGGGGTACACCGTCATCCCTTCCTGCTCCTATGTGGAGCGCTACATGGAACGGCATCAGCGGCACGCCGCGAAGAGCTGATCCTATCGAACAGACATGAAAACGCCGGGCATTGCCCGGCGTTTTTGTTTCTGCGCAATCGCTGCGCGATCAGCCGCGGCCACGCTTGGGCAGCACGTCCTTGAGCTTGGCGTGCATGCTGCGCAAGGTTTTCTCGGTGCTGTCCCAGTCGATGCAGGCGTCGGTAATCGAGACACCGTACTGCAGGTCGGCGAGGTCTTTCGGAATGGCCTGGCAGCCCCAGTTCAGGTGGCTCTCGACCATCAGGCCGATGATCGACTGGTTGCCTTCGAGGATCTGGTTGGCGACGTTCTCCATCACCAGTGGTTGCAGGGCCGGGTCCTTGTTGGAGTTGGCGTGGCTGCAATCGACCATGATGTTGTTCTGGATCCCGGCCTTGGTCAGCGCCTGCTCGCAGAGCGCGACGCTCACCGAGTCATAGTTGGGCTTGCCGTTGCCGCCGCGCAGCACCACGTGACCGTAGGCGTTGCCCTTGGTGGTGACGATCGAGACGCCGCCTTCCTGATTGATGCCGAGGAAGCGGTGCGGCTTGGAGACCGACTGCAGGGCGTTGATCGCCACGGTCAGGCCACCATCGGTACCGTTCTTGAAGCCGACCGCCGAGGACAGGCCGGACGCCATTTCCCGGTGGGTCTGGGATTCGGTGGTGCGGGCGCCGATGGCCGACCAGCTGATCAGGTCCTGCAGGTACTGCGGCGAGATCGGGTCGAGAGCTTCGGTGGCGGTGGGCAGGCCCATTTCCGCCAGGTCCAGCAGCAGTTGGCGACCGATGTGCAGGCCGTCCTGGATCTTGAACGAGTCATCCAGGTACGGGTCGTTGATCAGGCCTTTCCAGCCGACCGTGGTCCGCGGCTTCTCGAAGTACACGCGCATCACCAGGTACAGGCTGTCGGAGACTTCGGCGGCGAGCACCTTGAGGCGCTCGGCATACTCATGGGCAGCCTTGATGTCGTGGATCGAGCAGGGCCCGATGACGACGAACAGGCGATGGTCCTTGCCATCGAGGATGTTGCGAATCACCTCGCGGCCCCGGGTCACGGTGCGCAGGGCAGCCTCGCTCAGGGGAATGTCACGCTTGAGCTGATCAGGCGTGATCAGCGTCTCGTTGGAGGCGACGTTAAGGTCGTTGATCGGTAAATCAGCCATCGTGTTACTCGTCAGGTCACGGGTGCCGTCGCCAGCCCCGCGCGGCGGAGCACAGCGATATGAGCGTGTCGGGGAGCCGAACCTTAGCGCGTTAGGCCGTGACCGGGCAATGGGCAAAGGCCGGATTAATCCAGCAGGGCCCGGGTAAAGGGTTGTCCGAGACTGGCGTGGGAGAAATCGCCGGCATTTCGCTGTACCCATTCGCGGGCAATGGCCTCGATGCTCTGCGGCCCGGCGTCCAGTTGCTGACGGGTGCGCCGGTAGCGTTCGATCTGGCAGATCTGCTCGCCCATGCGTGCGCCGAACAGGGTCTGTTCGTCGACGAAGGCGATACCCACCAGAAATACATGCTTGCGTTTCAGGCACCAGGCCACGTAGCCGGAGTAACATGCACTGTCGCCCAGGCTCGGGATGCGCATTTCCAGGGCCGAGCCCTGTCGCCAGGCCCGCGGCGAGTGACAGGCGATGCCGCCGAGGCTGAGGTTGCGCAGGCGATGTCGCGCGATGCACGAGTGTTCGAGCAAGGTCAGTTTCACTGGAACGTCTACGGGATGAGGTAGAAAGCGCACCATGACAAACGACTCCGTGTGCCGGTCTCCGGAAAAACCTTTCCCCAGTATAGTGAAGGGGGTCGAGTTGTCCGATTTCGATGCGGACCGCCAACTGCTCGACCTCCCGGGTGTTTCGTTGCTGGTTTTCACCAGCCCCGGGTGCGCGTCCTGCCGTTTTGCCCGGCAGGCGCTGCCGGCTCTGGAGTTGCCGGTCGACCGCCTGTGCTGGATCGATGCCGGTGACAATGGTGGGCTGGTCCAGCGCTACGAGGTCTTTCACCTGCCGGCGCTGTTCGTGGTCAGGGACGGTGAGTTCCAGGGCGCCTTGCGGGCCCCACTGGCCCGGCGCGAACTCGTCGAAGCCCTGCATCAGGCCCTGGCACGTATTCCCGAGGAGTTGCCATGAAAGTTTCAACCATCAGGCCGCGCGTCGGCATTATCGGTACCGGTGCGATCGGCGGGTTCTACGGGGTGATGCTGGCGCGTGCCGGTTTCGATGTGCATTTTCTACTGCGCGGCGAGTTTTCCGCCGTGGCCGACAACGGGCTGCGGATCGACAGTGCCGTCCACGGTCAACTGCATCTGAACCCGGTGCAGGCCTATGCCTCGGCCGACGACCTGCCGCCCTGCGACTGGCTGCTGGTGGGCGCCAAGGCCACCGCCAACGCCGAGCTCGCCCCGCTGATCGCCAGGGTCGCGGCGCCCGGCGCCCGAGTGCTGTTGTTGCAGAATGGCCTGGGTGTCGAGGAACAGTTGCGTCCGTTGCTGCCCGACTCCCTGCACCTGCTCGGCGGGCTGTGTTTCATCTGCGTGCATCGCGCCGGCCCCGGGGCGGTGGTGCATCAGGCGCTGGGCTCGGTGAACCTCGGTTATCACAGTGGCCCGCTGTTCGATGACGACTGTGCCCGCCAGGCGTTGGTCGAGGAGGGGGCCGCGCTGTTCCGCCAGGCCGGTATCGAATCCCAGGCCATGGCCGATCTGGAGCAGGCTCGCTGGCAGAAACTGGTGTGGAACGTGCCCTACAACGGCCTTTCGGTGCTGCTGCGGGCCAGCACCACGCCGCTGATGAGCGACACCCGCAGCCGCGAGCTGGTCCAGGCGCTGATGGCCGAGGTGGTGCTGGGCGCGCGGGCGTGTGGACACCTGTTGCCGGCCGGCTATGCCGAACATCTGTTCAAGCTCACGGAAAGGATGCCGGACTACTGGCCGAGCATGTATCACGACTTTATCCACAGGCGGGCACTGGAACTGGAGGCGATCTACGCCCGTCCCCTGGCCGCCGCCCTCGAGGCCGGCTGCGAGTTGCCGAAGATCCGCGCCTTGTACCAGGCCTTGGGTTTCATCGACGGGCACAATCGCTGAGAGCATTGGGAGAACATCATGGCAAACAGCCTTGGCGGCAAGCTGGTACTGGCGATTTCCTCGCGGGCGCTGTTCGACCTGAGTGAAAGCCATCAGGTCTATCTGACCCAGGGCGTCGAGGCCTATCGCAAGTATCAGATCGAACACGAGGAGGAGATCCTCGAACCGGGTGAGGCTTTCCCGCTGGTGCAGAAGCTCTTGAGCCTCAATGCCAGCCTGGGGCGTTCCCGGGTCGAGGTGGTGCTGGTGTCGCGCAACAGTGCCGACACCGGCCTGCGGGTGTTCAACTCGATCCAGCATTACGGCCTGGATATTTCCCGAGCGGCGTTTGCCGGCGGACGCACGCCCTATCCTTATCTGGCGGCGTTTGGCTGTCATCTGTTTCTGTCGACGCATCCCGATGATGTGCGCAGCGCGCTGGACGCCGGTTTTGCCGCCGCGACCATCCTGGCTGGTGGCGCGCGGCGCGCGGCCAGTGCCGAATTGCGGATTGCCTTCGATGGCGATGCCGTGTTGTTCTCCGATGAGTCGGAACGGATCTACCAGCTCGGCGGCCTGGCGGCTTTTCAGGCCAACGAGCGCCAGTCGGCCCGCGAGCCGCTGCGCGGTGGGCCGTTCAAGGGCTTCCTGGCGGCGCTCAATCTGTTGCAGCGCGAGTTTGCCGACGAGGCCTGTCCGATTCGTACCGCGCTGGTCACCGCCCGCTCCGCTCCGGCCCACGAGCGGGTGATTCGTACCCTGCGCGAATGGGATATCCGCCTCGACGAGTCGCTGTTCCTCGGTGGCCTGGACAAGTCGGCGTTCCTCGAAGCCTTTGCCGCGGACGTGTTTTTCGACGACCAGACCGGACACTGCGAGAGAGCTCGCGAAGTGGTTGCCACCGGTCATGTTCCCCACGGCATCAGCAACGAGCCACAGGCTACGGATTAGCCCGACCAGCAGGGCGCCGAACTGTCCGGCGCGCTGCTAAGCTCAATCCATCTCCGCCATTCTGGCAATCGAGGAGGTCCCATGATTCGTTCGATGCTGTATGCCACCGACCTCGGCCTGTATGCGCCTTACGTCATGCAGCATGCGCTGGGGCTGGCTCGAACGTTCAAGGCCGACTTGCATGTGGTGCACGCGGTCGAACCCATGGGGCTGTTTGCGGAGTCGGTGTTGCAGAGCTATCTGGACGAGCAGGCATTGAACGAATTGCACAGCCAGGGTCTTAACACCGTGATGGCCAATATCGAGCAGCGGGTATTGGACAGTTTTCGCGAGGAGTTGGGGGAAGGGCAGCAGGACCTGGCGATGATCCATTCGGTCCAGGTCATCCAGGGGGATCCTTCGCAGGTCATTCTCACCCACGCGCAACGACTGGCAGTCGATCTGCTGATTGTCGGAAGTCACAGCCATGGTACCGGCGCGGAGGAGCATCTGGGCCGTACCGCCGCGCGTGTCCTGCAACTGTCGCGGGTGCCGGTGTACCTCGTGCCGTTGTTGCAGCGCCGTCGGCATGACGACAACTGAAGTGAAATTCAGTGAATTGATAAAAAGTTCTAGATTTATTCTTCGAACCTTTCATATAGTTATATATCGCCGCTGCTGCCTGTGGCGTCTACCTGCTTTGAGGGATACATATGAAGCTCCAACAACTGCGCTACATCTGGGAAGTGGCGCACCACGACCTCAACGTTTCCGCGACGGCGCAAAGCCTCTACACCTCACAGCCAGGTATCAGCAAGCAGATCCGCCTGCTCGAAGACGAGCTGGGCGTGGAAGTCTTTGCACGCAGTGGCAAGCACCTGACCCGTGTCACCCCAGCCGGTGAGCGCATCATCAACACCGCTGGCGAGATCCTGCGCAAGGTCGAGAGCATCAAGCAGATCGCCCAGGAATTCTCCAACGAAAAGAAAGGCACCCTGTCGATCGCCACCACTCACACCCAGGCGCGTTATGCCTTGCCGCCGGTGATCAGCAGCTTCATCAAGCAATACCCGGATGTCGCCCTGCACATGCACCAGGGCTCGCCGATGCAGATCGCCGAGATGGCCGCCGACGGCACTGTCGACTTCGCCATCGCCACCGAGGCGCTGGAGCTGTTCGGCGACCTGGTGATGATGCCGTGCTATCGCTGGAACCGTTGCGTGGTGGTACCGCAGGGGCACCCGCTGACCAAGCTGCCGAAGCTGACCCTGGAGACCCTGGCCGAGTACCCGATCGTCACCTACGTCTTCGGTTTCACCGGACGTTCCAAGCTGGACGAGGCCTTCAGCCATCGTGGCCTGACGCCGAAAGTGGTGTTCACCGCCGCCGACGCCGACGTGATCAAGACCTATGTCCGCCTGGGCCTGGGGGTGGGGATCGTGGCGAAGATGGCGGTCGACACGGTGCTCGACAAGGACCTGGTGGTGCTCGATGCCAGTGAGCTGTTCGAATCCAGCATCACCAAGATCGGCTTCCGCCGCGGTACCTTCCTGCGTGGCTTCATGTGCGACTTCATCGAGAAGTTCGCGCCGCACCTGACCCGCGAAGTGATGGCCAAGGCCATCCAGTGCCACAACAAGCAGGAGCTGGAAGAGCTGTTTGACGGTGTCGAACTGCCGGTCCACTGATTCCCGGCCATGAAAAAGCCCCGGCTGGTTCGGGGCTTTTTCATGCTTGCCTGTCTGCTTGGAGCGCGCTGGTCAGCCCTTGCTGATCAGGTTGCCAGCGTGCAGGCCGCACTCTTTCTGCGTGGCTTCCTCCCACCACCAGCGGCCTTCGCGCTCGTGCTGGTTCGGCAGGACCGGACGGGTGCAGGGCTCGCAGCCGATGCTGATGAAGCCGCGCTCATGCAGGCTGTTGTAGGGCAGTTCGAGCATGCGGATGTAGCCCCAGACTTCCTCACTGGTCATTTGCGCCAGCGGGTTGAACTTGTACAGGGTACGTTCCGGGGTCGAAAAGGCGCTGTCGATTTCCAGCACCGCCACCTGGCTGCGAGTGCCGGGGCTCTGGTCGCGCCGCTGGCCGGTGGCCCAGGCGCTGACGCCGGACAGCTTGCGACGCAGCGGTTCGATTTTGCGCACGCCGCAGCATTCGCCATGGCCGTCCTTGTAGAAACTGAACAGGCCCTTTTCCTTGACGAAGGGCTCGAGTCGGGTGTGATCCGGGGAGATCAGCTCGATATCGATCTTGTAGAACTCGCGCACCTGGTCGATGAACCGGTAGGTCTCCGGATGCAGGCGGCCGGTATCGAGGCTGAACACCTTGACGTTCTTGTTCAGCTTCCAGGCCATGTCCACCAGGACCACGTCCTCGGCGCCGCTGAAAGATATCCACAGGTCGTCGCCAAACTGGGAAAAGGCCAGCTTGAGGATGTCCTGGGGGGATTTGGTGGCGTATGTCGCGGCAAGTTCGGCGACGTCGAACGGTTGACTCATCAGGCGGTTCCTACAGTCGTTGGCGCTTTGCGCTCATATAGGCGGCAATAGTAACAAAATACTGCCCGTGGGAGATTCCAGGGTTGTGGGCATGGTGTCTGGTTTCCGCACGGCCTGTGTCTGGCGCGGTCACTGTGGGGCCGGCTTGCGGGCGATAGTATTGTGCCAGGCAAAGAGGCTTCGACGGTTGAATCGCAATCGCCAGCAAGCCGGCTCCCACAAGCTGCGAGTGATGGCAGCTAGAGCGTCTGCAGGGTATCGAGCAGCACCTTTACCTTGGTAATCGACTCCTGGTATTCGGCCTGCCAGTCGGAATCGGCGACAATCCCGCCGCCGCCCCAGCAACTGACCTGGCCGTCCTTGACCAGCAGGCTGCGGATGGCGATCGAGCTGTCCATCTCGCCGCGCACGTCCAGATACAGCAGAGAACCGCAGTACAAGGTACGGCGCGTCGGTTCGAGTTCGTCGATGATCTGCATGGCGCGGATCTTCGGCGCGCCGGTGATCGAGCCGCCCGGGAAGCTGCCGGCGATCAGGTCGAGGGCGTCGCGACCGTCGGCCAGTTCCCCGGTCACGCTGCTGACCAGGTGATGCACGTTCGGGTAGCTCTCCAGGCTGAACAGCTCCGGCACCCGCACGCTGCCGATCCTGCAGGTGCGACCGAGATCGTTGCGCAGCAGGTCGACGATCATCAGATTTTCCGCACGGTCCTTGCTGCTGCTCAGCAGTTGCGCGGCATTGGCCGCATCTTCGGCGGCGTCCCGGCCCCGTGGTAGGGTACCCTTGATCGGCCGGGTCTCCACCTGGCCGGCGCTGACCCGGATGAACCGCTCTGGCGACAGGCTCAGCACCGCGCCGTTGTCCGGCAGGCTCTGGAAACCGGAGAACGGTGTCGGGCAGGCGGCCCGCAAGGCCAGGTAGGCGATCCACGGGTCGCCCTGGCAACTCGCGCGAAAACGCTGGGCGAAGTTGACCTGATAGCAATCACCGGCCTGGATGTACTGTTGGATGCGCTCGAAGGCCTGGCGGTACGACTCGGCGTCCAGGTCGGCGGCCATCGGTGTGTCGAGTCGGAAACTGCCGGTTTCAGGAGCTGGCTCCTGGCTGAACAGTTGGACCAGGCGCTCACGTTCGGCCTGCTCGACCGTCGGATGGAATACCAGTTGGCTGGTAGCCTGCTGGTGGTCGTTGACCAGTGCCCAGGCGTACAGGCCGAAGCGCGCATCGGGTAGCTGCAGATCGTCCCGGGCCTGGTTGGGCAGGGCTTCCAGATGGCGACCGAAATCGTAGCTCAGGTAACCGATCAGGCCACCGGCGAATGGCAGTTCGACCGCCGCGGGCAATTCGGCCCGGCCCAGGCGCGCCAGGGTGCCACGCAGGCGCACGAGGAAATCTTCGCCCGCCTCGTTCGGCAGGACGGTCAGTTGCTCCAGTGGCCAGGCGCTGAGCAGATCGTAGCGCCCACGTTCAGCCAGCGGCCGACCGCTGTCGAGCAACACCGCGCCGGGGGCGTGACGAATGGTCGCGAAATAGGCAGCGGGATCGGGGCGGTAGGGCAGCGGGTGTACGGAGCAGGTCGACATGCGGGGTGGATCAGCCTTGGGCGCAGGGGAGGGCGATTGTAGTCTCCTGTAGGAAATGCTCCTAGAGGGGTGTCGGTACTGGCTATATCCATGGCCTGGAGTTCAGGCAGACACCGCAAACCGTGGGAGCCGGATTTATCCGCGAAGAACGATAACGCGGTAATCCTGTACCGCCGCGTCGTCTGGTTCGCGGATAAATCCGGCTCCCACAGGTGGGTTGGTTCCCTCCGTTTTCAGGCATTCCGTGGAGCTACATGGCCGAACAGGCCTTGGACGAAACGCACCCGCTCCTCCGCGGTTTCGCCGAGGCCGGCCGCTGCCAGCTCTTCCAGGTGCGCTTCCACCGCCTGGGCCCGGGTGGTCAGGCCGCAGTCGTTGGCGATCTGGATGTTCAGCCCGGGACGGGCGTTGAGCTCGAGAATCAGCGGGCCCTTGTCCTGGTCCAGCACCATGTCCACGCCGATGTATCCCAGGCCGCACAATTCGTAGCAGCCGGCGGCCAGCTTCATGAAACCGTCCCAGTTCGGCAGTTGCACGCCGTCCACCGCGTTGGTGGTGTCGGGATGCTTGCGGATGATGTTGTTCAGCCAGGTACCGCGTAGGGTCAGACCGGTCGCCAGGTCGACACCGACGCCGATGGCGCCCTGGTGCAGGTTGGCCTTGCCGTTGGACTGGCGGGTCGGCAGGCGCAGCATGGCCATGACCGGGTAGCCCATCAGCACGATGATGCGGATGTCCGGCACGCCCTCGTAGCTGATGCTCCTGAAGATCTGGTCGGGGGTCACCCGGTATTCGATCAGCGCGCGGTCGCGATGGCCACCCAGGGAATAGAGCCCGGTGAGGATGCTGGACACCTGGTGCTCGATTTCCTCATGGCTGATGATCCGTCCGGAAACGGTCCGGTAGCGCCCTTCGAAACGGTCGGCGATCACCAGGATGCCGTCGCCACCGGCGCCCTGGGCCGGCTTGATGACGAAGTCGCTGCGCCCGCCGATGATTTCGTCGAGCTTGTCGATGTCCTTTTCGGTGGAGATCACGCCATACATTTCCGGCACGTGGATGCCGGCGGCGATTGCCCGTTCCTTGGTGATGATCTTGTCATCGACGATCGGGTACAGGCTGCGCTTGTTGTACTTGAGCACATAGTCGGCGTTACGCCGGTTGATGCCCATGATGCCCTTGGCCTCCAGGGCCTTCCAGGTTTTCCACAGGCCGAACATCAGGCGTCTTCCTTGAGAAAGGCCTTGAAACGCACCAGTTCGGTCAGGCGGTAGCCGCGATAGCGTCCCATGGCCAGCATGAAGCCGACCAGGATCAGCAGGATCGCCGGGAAGGTGAAGACGAAGTACACCAGTTCCGGCACGCTCATGATCAGGTGCGCCAGCGAGGCGGCGAACAGGGTGCCGATCGCGACTTTCATCGCATGGCCGCCGCCGCGTTCCTCCCAGGTGATGGACAGGCGCTCGATGGTCATGGTCAGGATCACCATCGGGAACAACGCGACCGAGAGGCCGCGCTCCAGACCGAGCTTGTGGCTGAACAGGCTGATGGCGGCGATCAGCACCACGACGAAGGTCAGTACCACCGACAGTCGCGGCAGCATCTGCAGCTTCAGGTGTTCCAGGTAGGAGCGTAGCGACAGGCCGAGCGCGGTGATGATGGTGAACAGGACGATGCCGAAGCCCAACTGCGTTTCGCGGAACGCCAGGGCGATCAGCACCGGGGTGAAGGTACCCAGGGTCTGCAGGCCGATCAGGTTGCGCAGGATCAGGATCACCAGCACGCCGATCGGGATCATCACCATGATCATGAAGGTCTGCTGGGTCTGCAGCGGCAGGCCGTAGAGCGAGTACTCGAGGAAGTTGGCGTCGGAGTTCTCGTCGGTCAGCTTGGCCAGGCGGATGGCGTTCATTTCGCTGTTGTTCAGGCTGAAGTTGACGCTGGCCTTCTTGCCGCCCTCGACGGTGATCAGGTTGTCGTCGCCGGTCCACCAGACCAGGCGGTCTTCCGGCAGACCCTGCTCGCCGGTGTCCGGGTTGAAGTACAGCCAGTCGTTGCCGTTGAAGCTGCGCAGCCAGAGTTCCGGGGTCTGCGGCTGGTCGGCCACCAGGCGGATGGTGTGGACCTTCTCCAGCGGCACGTGAGCGATGGACAGCAGCAGTTCGATGATCTGCGCCTTGTGCGGGGTCGATGGATCGCCGGCCAGCAACAGCTTGACGTTATCGTCATTGAGGTTGTTGACGCGCTTGATGGTTTCGCTGATGAAGGTCTCGACATCGGCCGAGTGCTGGCGGATCGGCGCCATCAGCGCTTCGGCGGCGACTTTCTCCGGACCTTCGATGGCCATGCTGTCACGGAAGGTCGGGCCCTTCACCTTGGGTTTTTCACCGGTGTAGCGCTTGGTCAGCACCAGGCGGTAGTACAGCGTCTGCTTGCCGCTGACCCGGCGGGCCGACCAGGTGACCTTGCGGTTGCCATCGGTACGGTTGACGCTGACCCCATAGTTGTTGGAGATGAAACTCTCGTTGAGGCTCACGTAGTCGCGGCTCAGGGGCGGCACGAACATCTGGATCTTCACCGGGTCCTTGCTGGCGGCGACGAACTCGACCTTGGCGTCGATGTTCCACAGGTCGTCGGTGGCATCTTCGGTGACCGGTATCCCCAGCACGAAAATCTGATAGGCCGTGACCGAGATACCCAGCACCACCAGGATGGCGATCAGGACTTTCAGATGGAGGGTAAGAGAACGCATGCGAATTACTCGGCGGTGAGAGCGTCGGCGGTGCAGGCGGGTTTGCCGGCAGCGTATTTAAGGCTGGGGTCTACCAGCGCATCGAAGCGCTTGAGCGCCTCGGAGCCAATCAGAAGCGGGTATTGGAAAGCGCTTCGGTCGGTCAAGTTCACTTCAATGGTGCGTAAGGCCGTACCCATGCAGACATTCAGGGTGATCACCGGGCGGGCAGTATAGGCCTTGTCCTCGTCCGGGTCGTAGTCGCCGGAGCGGCGCTTGATCTTGCTGACCCGGGCCAGCGGCTGTTCGATGGGGTGCGAGTGGGCGGTGTCGATGGCCAGGTAGAAGCGTACCCAGCTTTCACCGTTGCGTTTGAAACGTTTTATGTCACGGGCGCTGAGGGAGGCGGTCTTGGCACCGGTATCGAGTTTGGCCGCGACTTCGAGGTCGATGCCGGCCAGGGTCGCGTACTCGTTCAGCCCGTACACGGTCTTTTCGGCCGCGCTGCCGAGGCCCGGCAGGCAGAGAAGGAACAAAAGCAGTAGAGGGAAGGGCTTGAGTCTCATAAGTCCTGGCGCGTATTCAAGGTGACTGGCAATACCGCGCAAGCTTCCTCGTGCGTCTGTCAGATGAAGATGACAGGCATGGCATCGTCAGATGCGCGCGGCATTCTAACATGCTGGTTTTATGGCGCCAGCGCCGGGGTGGCTGTCGCTGTCATGATCCGGCGTTTTTCAGTGTTCTTAGACTATTGTCGACAATATCCATTAATTCTTTGACTGTCATAGCCTTATTGGCTAGTTTTACTGTCATTGATTTTTAAGGTGTCGACAATATGCTGGAAAATCTGGAGCCGCTGGTGACTCCTCAGGAAGATTCGGAAACCCTGTCCGAAAACGTCTTCCGGCGTATCCAGGCCGCTATCGTCAAGGGCGAGATCGCACCCGGCAGCAAAATCTCCGAGCCGGAGCTGGCGCGCACCTACGGCATCAGCCGTGGCCCGCTGCGCGAGGCCATCCATCGCCTGGAAGGGCAGCGCCTGTTGGTCCGGGTACCCCATGTCGGGGCGCGGGTGGTTTCGCTCAGCCATGCCGAGCTGATCGAACTTTACGAAATCCGCGAGTCCCTCGAAGGCATGGCCTGCCGCCTCGCCGCCGAGCGCATGACCAGTGAGGAGATCGAAGAACTGCGTCAGGTGTTGCACACCCACGAGCGTGACGCAGCGTTCCAGGCGGGTGTCGGCTACTACCAGCAGGAAGGCGACTTCGACTTCCACTACCGGATCATCCAGGGCGCCGGCAACCGCACCCTGACCCAGATGCTCTGCGGCGAGCTCTATCAGCTCGTGCGCATGTATCGCATCCAGTTTTCCGCGACACCCAACCGGCCACGCCAGGCCTTCGCCGAGCACCACCGGATTCTCGATGCGATCGCCGATCGCGACGGCGAACTGGCCGAACTGTTGATGCGCCGTCACATCGGCGCGTCGAAACGCAATATTGCGCGTCACTACCAGGACGGCGCGAAACCGACAGCCACTCCACGAGGTGAGTCATGAGTCAGGGTTCCAACAAAAACACGCCCGGTCAGCGTTTCCGCGAGGCGGTCGCCAGCGAACATCCGCTGCAGGTGGTCGGGGCGATCAACGCCAACCACGCGCTGCTGGCCAAGCGTGCCGGCTTCAAGGCGATCTACCTGTCCGGCGGCGGCGTTGCGGCCGGTTCCCTCGGCCTGCCGGATCTGGGCATCACCGGCCTGGATGATGTGCTGACTGATGTGCGGCGCATCACCGATGTCTGCGACCTGCCGCTTTTGGTGGATGTCGACACCGGTTTCGGCTCTTCGGCCTTTAACGTCGCCCGTACCGTGCGCTCGATGAGCAAGTTCGGCGCGGCGGCGATCCATATCGAGGACCAGGTCGGCGCCAAGCGCTGCGGCCACCGGCCGAACAAGGAAATCGTCTCCCAGCAGGAGATGGTCGATCGCATCAAGGCGGCCGTCGATGCCCGTACCGATGACAGCTTCGTGATCATGGCGCGCACCGATGCACTGGCGGTGGAAGGGCTGGAGTCGGCGCTGGACCGCGCGGCTGCGTGCATCGAGGCCGGTGCCGACATGATTTTCCCGGAAGCCATCACCGAACTGGACATGTACAAGCTGTTCGCCAACCGTGTGAAGGCGCCGATCCTGGCCAACATCACCGAGTTCGGCGCGACGCCGCTGTACACCACCGAGCAACTGGCATCCGCCGACGTGTCGCTGGTGCTCTATCCGCTGTCGGCGTTCCGCGCCATGAACAAGGCGGCGGAAAACGTCTACACCGCGATTCGTCGTGACGGCACCCAGCAGAACGTGATCGACACCATGCAGACGCGCATGGAGCTTTACGATCGCATCGACTACCACGCCTTCGAGCAGAAGCTCGATGCGCTGTTCGCCCAGAAGAAGGTCTGAAGCCAGACCCCTGCTTGTGGGAGCCGGCTTGCTGGCGATCCAGGCGACGCGGTGGATCATGGCAATCGCGTCGATATCATCGCCAGCAAGCCGGCTCCTACAAAAAAAACGAATTGCCGAGTCCCCGACAACCTACAAGAATTTGGAGAAAGCAATGGCTGAAGCAAAAGTATTGAGCGGTGCCGGCCTGCGCGGCCAGGTCGCCGGGCAAACCGCCCTGTCCACCGTGGGCCAGGCCGGTGCCGGGTTGACCTACCGTGGCTATGACGTACGTGAACTGGCCGCCGAGGCGCGCTTCGAGGAAGTCGCCTACCTGCTACTGTACGGCGAGCTGCCCAACGCCACCGAGCTGGCGGCCTACATGGGCAAGCTGCGTACCCTGCGCGACCTGCCACAGGCGCTGAAAGAGGTGCTCGAGCGCATTCCGGCCGAGGCCCACCCGATGGACGTGATGCGCACCGGCTGCTCGTTCCTGGGCAACATCGAACCCGAGGGCGACTTCTCCCGCCAGCATGAAACCACCGACCGCCTGCTGGCCGCTTTCCCGGCGATCATGTGCTACTGGTACCGTTTCAGCCATGAAGGCAAGCGTATCGACTGCGTGACCGACGAGGAGTCCCTGGGCGGGCATTTCCTGCACCTGCTGCATGGCAAGGCGCCGAGCGAGCTGCACCGCAAGGTCATGGATGTGTCGCTGATCCTCTACGCGGAGCACGAGTTCAACGCCTCGACCTTTACCGCGCGGGTTTGTGCCTCGACCCTGTCCGACCTGTTCTCCTGCGTCACCGCGGCCATCGGCTCGCTGCGCGGCCCGTTGCATGGCGGCGCCAACGAGGCGGCGATGGAGATGATCGAACGTTTCGGCTCGCCCGAGGAGGCCATCGAGGGCACCCTCGGCATGCTGGCGCGCAAGGACAAGATCATGGGCTTCGGCCATGCGATCTACAAGGACAGCGACCCGCGCAACGAGGTGATCAAGGGCTGGTCGAGAAAACTCGCCGATGAAGTCGGGGATACCGTGCTGTTCCCGGTGTCCGAAGCCATCGACAAGACCATGTGGGAGCAGAAGAAACTGTTCCCCAACGCCGACTTCTACCATGCCTCGGCGTATCACTTCATGGGTATCCCGACCAAGCTGTTCACGCCGATCTTCGTCTGTTCGCGCCTGACCGGCTGGGCGGCGCATGTGTTCGAGCAGCGTGCCAACAACCGCATCATCCGTCCGAGCGCCGAGTACACCGGCGTCGAGCAGCGCAAGTTCGTGCCAATCGAGCGTCGCTGACTGGAGGGCGCGAGCCTTACCTGAGGCCTGCCTGTCACCTCGGACTGTGGCGAGGGGGCTTGCCCCCGCTGGGTTGCGCAGCAACCCCGAGTCCAGGCGATGCGTTCTCCCCGTGAGCACGCGCCGCCTGGTTCTGCGACGGCTCTGCCGTCGAGCGTGGGCAAGCCCACTCGCCACGGATGAGTACCAGGGGGCTCCGAGGGCCTGCACCTGCCGTTGACCTTACCGTGATCGAGTCCCAGACCATGAATAGCCAATACCGTAAACCGCTGCCCGGCAGCCACCTGGACTTCTTCGATGCCCGCGCGGCGGTCGATGCGATCCAGCCCGGAGCCTATGCCACGTTGCCCTATACCTCCCGGGTCCTGGCCGAGAACCTGGTGCGTCGCTGCGAGCCCGCGACGCTGACCGATTCCCTCAAACAGTTGATCGAACGCAAGCGCGACCTCGACTTCCCCTGGTTCCCGGCCCGCGTGGTCTGCCACGACATCCTCGGCCAGACCGCCCTGGTGGACCTGGCCGGTCTGCGCGACGCCATCGCCGACCAGGGCGGTGATCCGGCCCAGGTCAACCCGGTGGTGCCGACCCAACTGATCGTCGACCACTCGCTGGCGGTGGAGTGCGGCGGTTTCGACCCGGATGCGTTCGCCAAGAACCGCGCCATCGAGGACCGCCGCAACGAAGACCGCTTCCACTTCATCGACTGGACCAGGAAGGCGTTCAAGAACGTCGACGTGATCCCGCCGGGCAACGGCATCATGCACCAGATCAACCTGGAGAAGATGTCCCCGGTGATCCAGGCGCGTGACGGCGTGGCCTTTCCCGACACCTGCGTCGGCACCGACAGCCACACCCCGCATGTCGATGCGCTGGGCGTGATCGCCATCGGTGTCGGCGGCCTGGAAGCCGAGAGCGTGATGCTCGGTCGTGCTTCCTGGATGCGCCTGCCGGAGATCGTTGGCGTCGAGCTGACCGGCAAGTTGCAACCGGGTATCACCGCTACCGACATGGTGCTGGCGCTGACCGAGTTCCTGCGCAAGCAGAAGGTGGTCGGGGCCTATCTGGAGTTCTTCGGCGAAGGCGCCAGTGCGCTGACCCTGGGCGACCGCGCGACCATTTCCAACATGGCCCCGGAGTACGGCGCCACGGCGGCGATGTTCTACATCGACCAGCAAACCATCGATTACCTGAAGCTCACCGGCCGTGAAGACGCACAGGTGCAACTGGTCGAGACCTACGCCCGCGAGAGCGGCCTGTGGGCCGACAGCCTCAAGGGCGCGCAATATGAGCGCGGCCTGCGGTTCGACCTGTCGTCGGTGGTGCGCAACATGGCCGGGCCCAGCAACCCGCACGCCCGCGTCGCCACCAGCGACCTGGCGGCCAAGGGCATTGCCGGGCAGTGGAGCGAAGTGCCGGGGCAGATGCCCGACGGCGCGGTGATCATCGCCGCCATCACCAGTTGCACCAACACCAGCAACCCGCGCAACGTCATCGCCGCCGGCCTGCTGGCGCGCAACGCCAACCGGCTGGGCCTGACCCGCAAGCCGTGGGTCAAGTCGTCGCTGGCACCCGGTTCCCGGGCGGTGGCGCTGTACCTGGATGAAGCCGGGCTGACCGACGAGCTGGAACGGTTGGGCTTTGGCGTGGTGGCCTTCGCCTGCACCACCTGCAACGGCATGTCCGGTGCGCTGGATCCGGTGATCCAGCAGGAAATCATCGACCGTGACCTCTACGCCACGGCCGTGCTCTCGGGCAATCGCAACTTCGACGGGCGCATCCATCCGTACGCCAAGCAGGCGTTCCTGGCGTCCCCGCCGCTGGTGGTGGCCTACGCGATCGCCGGCACCATCCGCTTCGATATCGAGAAGGACGTGCTGGGCCGGGATGCCGAGGGCAAGGAAATCCGCCTCAAGGACATCTGGCCGAGCGACGAGGAAATCGACGCGATGGTCAAGGCTTCGGTCAAGCCGGAGCAGTTCCGCAAGGTCTATACGCCGATGTTCGCCATTCAGGAGGACAACGGGCCGAAGGTCGAGCCGCTCTATGACTGGCGGCCGATGAGCACCTACATCCGCCGTCCGCCGTACTGGGAGGGCGCCCTGGCCGGAGCGCGGTCGCTCAAGGGCATGCGCCCGCTGGCGGTGCTGCCGGACAACATCACCACCGACCACCTGTCGCCGTCCAACGCCATCCTGCTGGACAGCGCGGCCGGCGAGTACCTGGCGAAAATGGGCCTGCCGGAAGAGGACTTCAACTCCTACGCCACGCACCGTGGCGACCACCTCACCGCCCAGCGTGCCACCTTCGCCAACCCGAAACTGTTCAACGAAATGGTCCAGGAGAACGGCAAGGTCAAGCAGGGTTCGCTGGCGCGGGTCGAACCGGAAGGTCAGGTCATGCGCATGTGGGAAGCCATCGAGACCTACATGGAGCGCAAGCAGCCGCTGATCATCATCGCCGGTGCCGACTACGGCCAGGGTTCGTCCCGCGACTGGGCGGCCAAGGGCGTCCGGCTGGCGGGGGTCGAGGCGATCGTCGCCGAAGGCTTCGAACGCATCCACCGCACCAACCTGGTCGGCATGGGCGTGCTGCCGCTGGAGTTCAAGCCGGGCACCGATCGCAAGACCCTTGGCATCGACGGTACCGAGACGTTCGACGTGATTGGCGAGCGTATGCCGCGGGCGACCCTGACCCTGGTCATCCAGCGCAAGAACGGTGAACAGGTCGAAGTACCGGTGACCTGCCGCCTGGACACCGCTGAAGAGGTGTCAATCTACGAGGCTGGCGGTGTGCTGCAGCGTTTTGCCCAGGACTTCCTGCAGTCCGCTGTCGTCGGCTGACGGCAAACCCGATCGTTCCCACGCTCTGCGTGGGAACACAGCCCTTGACGCTCCGCGTCAACGGTTGACCCCATTCATGTCTTGGATCGTGCAGGAGATGTCATGACCCACGCCGCACAAATCAGAATCCCCGCCACCTACATGCGTGGCGGCACCAGCAAGGGGGTGTTCTTCAACCTCAGCGACCTGCCCGAGGCCGCGCAACTGCCCGGTGCGGCGCGTGATGCGCTGTTGCTGCGGGTGATCGGCAGCCCCGATCCCTACGAAAAACAGATCGACGGCATGGGCGGGGCGACTTCCAGCACCAGCAAGACGGTGATCCTGTCGCGCAGCATCAAGGCCGACCACGACGTCGACTACCTGTTCGGCCAGGTGTCGATCGACAAGCCGTTCATCGACTGGAGCGGCAACTGCGGCAACCTGTCGGCGGCGGTCGGTTCGTTCGCCATCAGCGCCGGCCTGGTGGACGCCGCGCGGATTCCGCGCAATGGCGTGGCGGTGGTGCGGATCTGGCAGGTGAACATCGGCAAGACCATCATCGCCCATGTGCCGATCACCGACGGCCAGGTGCAGGAAACCGGCGATTTTGAACTCGATGGCGTGACCTTTCCCGCCGCCGAGGTGCAGCTGGAGTTCATGGACCCGGCGGCCGAGGAAGAGGGCGCGGGCGGCTCGATGTTCCCGACCGGCAACCTGGTGGACGACCTGGAAGTACCGGGTGTCGGCACCTTCAAGGCGACCCTGATCAACGCCGGGATTCCGACGATCTTCGTCAATGCTGCGGATATCGGCTACACCGGCACCGAGTTGCAGGGCGATATCAATGGCGATCCCGAGGCCTTGGCGCGTTTCGAGACCATTCGTGCCCACGGGGCGTTGCGCATGGGGCTGATCGGCCATCTCGACGAAGCGGCCAAGCGCCAGCACACGCCGAAGGTGGCCTTCGTCGCGCCGCCGGCCGGTTATACCGCGTCGAGCGGCAAGGCCGTGGTGGCGGGTGATGTGGACCTGCTGGTGCGGGCGCTGTCGATGGGCAAGCTGCACCACGCGATGATGGGCACCGCGGCAGTGGCCATCGGCACGGCGGCGGCGATTCCCGGCACATTGGTGAACCTGGCGGCGGGCGGCGGCGCGCGGGGTTCGGTACGTTTCGGTCATCCGTCGGGAACGTTGCGGGTCGGTGCCGAAGCGACTGAGGTCGACGGCGAGTGGACCGTGATCAAGGCCGTCATGAGCCGCAGTGCGCGGGTATTGATGGAAGGCTGGGTGCGGGTGCCGGGCGACGCTTTTTAGGTCGCGTGGTGGCAGGGCGGGCCTCTTCGCGGGCAAGCCCGGCTCCTGCATGATGGGGGTCGTATGCGGGGCTGCGGATCACCCCGTCCCGGTAGGAGCCGGGCTTGCCCGCGAAGAGGCCCACCCTGCCACCACACCTTTCGGATCCTTACTTGAACCGCCGCTCCACACCCTTCTCCACGAGGATCTTCGCCGAAATCTCCTCCACGGAAAAATGCGTGGAGTTGATGTGCGGGATGTTTTCCCGACGGAACAGGTTTTCCACCTCGCGCACCTCGAATTCGCACTGGGCATAGCTCGAGTAGCGGCTGTTGGGCTTGCGTTCGTTGCGGATGGCGGTCAGGCGGTCCGGGTCGATGGTCAGGCCGAACAGTTTGTGCTGGTGGGCGCGCAGGGCCGTCGGCAACTGCAGGCGTTCCATGTCTTCCTCGGTCAGCGGGTAGTTGGCCGCGCGGATGCCGAACTGCATCGCCATGTACAGGCACGTCGGCGTCTTGCCGCAGCGCGACACGCCGACCAGGATCAGGTCGGCCTTGTCGTAGTAGTGGGTGCGGGCGCCGTCGTCGTTGTCGAGGGCGAAGTTCACCGCCTCGATCCGCTCCATGTAGTTGGAGTTGCCGCCGATGGAGTGGGACTTGCCCACCGAGTAGGAGGAATGCTCGCTCAGCTCCTGCTCCAGCGGGGCGAGGAAGGTGGAAAAGATGTCGATCATGAAACCATTGGACGTGGCGAGAATCTCACGAATGTCCTGATTGACGATGGTGTCGAAGATGATCGGGCGGTAACCGTCCCGCTCGGCGGCGCTGTTGATCTTCTGGACCATGGCCCGGGCCTTGTCCACGCTGTCGATGTACGGTTGCGTGGATTTGGCGAAGGTAATGTTCTCGAACTGCGCCAACAGGCTTTGACCCAGGGTTTCGGCGGTGATGCCGGTGCCATCGGAGATGAAGAAAGCAGATCGTTTCATTTGCACCTTGGGCCTTAAGCTGATGACGATTCTTGGATATGATAGGCAGGATTTGCCGGCCTGGAATGGCTGGCATTCTCACTTATTTTCCAGGTCCAGGCCACAGAGCGGATCGACCAGCCATTTGAAATGGCCCGCCCTGAGCTTCATCCAACACAGTCAGTGGAGAGATCACCTTGGTAGAGTACGTAGTTTCCCTCGATAAGCTCGGCGTCCATGATGTGGAGCACGTAGGGGGCAAGAACGCATCCCTTGGCGAGATGATCAGTAACCTCGCGGGCGCCGGCGTGTCGGTTCCCGGCGGCTTTGCCACTACGGCTCAGGCGTATCGCGATTTTCTCGAACAGAGTGGCCTGAACGACCGCATCCACGCCGCGCTGGACGCACTGGACGTCGATGACGTCAACGCCCTGGCCAAGACCGGCGCACAGATTCGCCAGTGGATCATGGAGGCCGAATTCCCCGAGCGCCTCAATGCCGAGATTCGCGCCGCTTTCGCCGCGCTGTCGGCCGGCAACCCGGACATGGCCGTGGCCGTGCGCTCCTCGGCGACCGCCGAAGACCTGCCGGATGCCTCCTTCGCCGGCCAGCAGGAAACCTTCCTGAACATCCGTGGCGTGGACAACGTCATCCGCGCGGCCAAGGAAGTGTTCGCCTCGCTGTTCAACGACCGCGCCATTTCCTACCGCGTGCACCAGGGCTTCGACCACAAGCTGGTGGCCCTGTCGGCCGGCGTGCAGCGCATGGTCCGTTCGGAAACCGGCACCGCCGGCGTGATGTTCACCCTCGACACCGAGTCGGGCTTCCGTGACGTGGTGTTCATCACCGGCGCCTACGGCCTGGGCGAAACCGTCGTGCAGGGCGCGGTCAACCCGGACGAATTCTACGTCCACAAGAACACCCTGAGCGCCGGCCGCCCGGCGATCCTGCGCCGCAACCTGGGCAGCAAGGCGATCAAGATGATCTACGGCGACGAGGCCAAGGCCGGTCGTTCGGTCAAGACCGTCGAGGTCGACAAGGCCGATCGCGCGCGTTTCTGCCTGACCGACGCCGAAGTCAGCGAGCTGGCCAAGCAGGCGATGATCATCGAGAAGCACTACCAGTGCCCGATGGACATCGAGTGGGCCAAGGACGGTGACGACGGCAAGCTGTACATCGTGCAGGCCCGCCCGGAAACGGTGAAGAGCCGCGCCAGCGCCAACGTCATGGAGCGCTACCTGCTCAAGGAAAAGGGCACCGTGCTGGTCGAGGGCCGGGCCATCGGCCAGCGCATCGGCGCCGGCAAGGTCCGCATCATTCGCGACGTGACCGAGATGGACAAGGTCCAGGTCGGCGACGTGCTGGTCTCCGACATGACCGACCCGGACTGGGAACCGGTGATGAAGCGCGCCAGCGCCATCGTCACCAACCGCGGCGGCCGTACCTGCCACGCGGCGATCATCGCCCGTGAACTGGGCATTCCTGCGGTGGTCGGCTGCGGCAACGCCACCGAGCTGCTCAAGGACGGCCAGGGCGTGACCGTGTCCTGCGCCGAGGGCGACACCGGCTACATCTTCGAAGGCGAGCTGGGCTTCGACATCAAGAAGAACTCCGTCGACGCCATGCCGGAGCTGCCGTTCAAGATCATGATGAACGTCGGCAACCCGGACCGCGCCTTCGACTTCGCGCAACTGCCGAACGCCGGCGTGGGCCTGGCCCGCCTGGAGTTCATCATCAACCGCATGATCGGCGTGCATCCCAAGGCGCTGCTGAACTACGCCGGCCTGCCGCTGGAGATCAAGGAAAGCGTCGACAAGCGCATCGCCGGCTACGACGACCCGGTCGGCTTCTATGTCGAGAAGCTGGTCGAGGGCATCAGCACCCTGGCCGCCGCGTTCTGGCCGAAGAAAGTCATCGTGCGCCTGTCGGACTTCAAGTCCAACGAATACGCCAACCTGATCGGCGGCAAGCTCTACGAGCCGGAAGAAGAAAACCCGATGCTGGGCTTCCGTGGCGCCTCGCGCTACATCAGCGAGTCGTTCCGTGACTGCTTCGAGCTCGAGTGCCGTGCCCTCAAGCGCGTGCGCAACGAGATGGGCCTGACCAACGTCGAGATCATGGTGCCGTTCGTCCGGACCCTGGGCGAAGCCAGCCAGGTGGTCGAGCTGCTGGCGGCCAACGGCCTGGCCCGTGGCCAGGACGGCCTGCGCGTGATCATGATGTGCGAACTGCCGTCCAACGCGATCCTGGCCGAGGAGTTCCTCGAACACTTCGACGGTTTCTCCATCGGTTCCAACGACCTGACCCAGCTGACCCTGGGTCTGGACCGCGACTCGGGGATCATCGCGCACCTGTTCGACGAGCGTAACCCGGCGGTGAAGAAGCTGCTGTCCAACGCCATCCAGGCCTGCAACAAGGCCGGCAAGTACATCGGCATCTGCGGCCAGGGCCCGTCGGACCACCCGGACCTGGCGCGCTGGCTGATGGAGCAGGGCATCGAAAGCGTCTCCCTGAACCCGGACACCGTGCTGGAAACCTGGTTCTTCCTGGCCGAAGGCCAGGCGTAAGTCCGAGAGAGGGTACCGGCGTCCAGGCGCTGCCTGATCCCCTGTGGGGCGGCAGGCGCCGAGGTCGCTCGGTACCTTGTGTCATATGGGGCGAAGCCGCACAGGCATCGCCCTTTTTTGTGCAAGAGCCTTATGCAAAGCAGCAGTGATCTTTTTCCGGTGGCTTTGCTCAGCGCCGAGCGTCGTGGCGATCTGAGCGAAGACGTCTATCGTTTGAAACCGGGCAACAGTCCCGATGCCTCGGTCGAGCTGGCGGTGACCCGCCTGGGCATGGCCGACGAACCGCAGGCCCGTGGCGTGCCGGTCATTCTCCTGCACGGCAGTTTTTCCAATCGGCGTTTCTGGTTTTCGCCCAAGGGGGTTGGCCTGGGCGCTTATCTTGCGCGCGCCGGATTCGATGTCTGGGTGCCGGAAATGCGTGGTCATGGCCTGTCCGTGCGCAACCAGGACTATCGCAAGAATCGCGTCGCCGATTACGCCCGTTATGACCTGCCGGCAATCGCGGCGTTCGTTCGGGAACAGAGTGGCCAGATTCCTCACTGGATCGGCCATTCCCTGGGCGGCACGACCCTGGCGGCGGCTCTCGGCGGCCAGCACCTGGGAGCGCCCGCCGTGGCTTCGGCCGCGCTGTTCGGCAGCCAGGTCAGCCGTACCTACTGGCCGCTGAAGATTCCGGTGGTGGAGTGGAGTGGGCGTTTTCTGCTCAAGCGCTTCGCCCACCTGTCCGGCTCGCGTCTCAAGCGCGGCCCGGAGGACGAGCCGATCGGCCTGGCCCTGGAAAGCATGCGCTGGTACGGCCTGTTCGGCCGCTTCGGCGACAAGGAGCGCAATTGGTGGGAGGGCCTGGCGGAGGTCGACGTGCCGGTGCTGGCGGTGAGCGCCGAGGGCGACCGGCAGGATCCGGCCTGGGCCTGTCGCAAGTTGTTCGAGCAGATCGGCTCGCCGCTCAAGCGTTTCATCTGCCTGGGGCGAGCGGCCGGTTTCAGCTCGGCATTCGGGCATGTGGAGATGCTGGTGAGCAAGCCGGCCCAAACCGAGGTGTGGCCGCTGGTGGCGGACTGGTTGCGCGATCAGCAGGCTTTTATGGCGCCTCAGTCAGGCGAGGTTCAGCAAGCGTCCTGAGAAGGGCATTCCGCTTCAGGGACGTTGCGGCTAACATATGACGCATTGAGCATTTCTGGTCATTGTCTAAACAATCGGCCGGGTAGAGCGTTTCTTCAGGAGATGCCGGGAAGGATTGGCACCTCGATTGCGGTCTCATCTACAGGAGTTTGTCCATGAACCATTACGTCACTCCCGACCTGTGCGATGCCTATCCCGAACTGGTGCAGGTGCTCGAGCCGATGTTCAGTAACTTTGGTGGTCGTGACTCCTTCGGCGGCGAGATCGTGACCATCAAGTGTTTCGAGGATAACTCCCTGGTCAAGGAGCAGGTCGAGACCGATGGTCGCGGCAAGGTCCTGGTCGTCGATGGTGGGGGGTCGCTGCGTCGCGCGCTGCTCGGGGACATGCTGGCCGAGAAGGCGGCGAAGAATGGGTGGGAAGGTCTGGTGGTCTATGGCTGCATTCGCGACGTCGATGTGATCGCGCAGACCGATCTGGGCGTACAGGCCCTGGCCAGCCACCCGATGAAGACCGACAAGCGCGGAATCGGTGACTTGAACGTGAATGTCACTTTCGCCGGCGTCACGTTCCGCCCGGGCGAGTACGTTTACGCGGACAACAACGGAATTATCGTCTCGCCCAGTGCGTTGAAGATGCCTGAGTAATTTTTTCGAAAGTCGACCACAGGGGTAGGGATGTTCGAGGAAGACAACGCGCAGTGGGGGCTGGTCCATGCCCTGGTTCTCGATGGTAGGGGTGGTGCGCGCTCGATTGCTCGGACCGAGCTGGATGACCTGCAGTTGCAGCCGGAGGAAAGCCTCTGGCTGCATTGGGATCGCAGCCATCCGCAGACCCGCACCTGGCTGCGCCATTCCAGCGGCCTGAGTGAGTTCAGCTGCAATCTGCTGCTGGAGGAGAACACCCGCCCGCGCCTGCTGCCGCTACCGGACAGCGAATTGCTGCTGTTCCTGCGCGGGGTCAACCTCAATCCGGGGGCCGAGCCCGAGGATATGGTCTCGGTGCGGATCTTCGCCTCGGCCCGCCAGGTGATTTCCCTGCGCCTGCGCCCGTTGCGGGCCACCGATGAGTTGCTGGCGCAACTGGAGGAGGGGCAGGGGCCGAAAACCGCTTCCGAACTCATCCTGTACATTGCCCAGCACCTGACGATGAAGGTCCAGGATCTGGTCGGCGAACTCTCGGAAGTGGTCGATGCCGAGGAAGAAAAGGCAGATTCCGACGAACGGTATTGTCCCGAGCACGGAGCGGTTCTGCAGATCCGTCGTCGGGCCGCCGGACTGAAGCGTTTCCTGGCTCCGCAGCGGGACATCTTCGGTCAACTGACCCGGATCCGCTTACCCTGGTTCGCCGATGACGATGCCGACTACTGGAACGAGTTGAACAACAGCCTGACCCGCTACCTCGAGGAGCTCGAACTGACCCGCGAGCGCGTGGGGCTGCTGCTTGACGCCGAGGACCGGCGCCTGAACCAGCACATGAACAAGATCATGTACCGCTTCGGGATCATCACCGGGATCTTCCTGCCGATGAGCTTTCTCACCGGCCTGCTGGGGATCAACGTCGGCGGAATTCCGGGGTCGCAGGACCCCTATGGTTTTGTCATCGCCTGCCTGCTGATCGTCGCCGTGGCGCTCGGGCAGTGGTGGCTGTTTCGTCGTTTGCGCTGGTTCTGAAGGATGTTGCATGTGACCCGGAAAAATCCGATCGCGTCTTTTCAAGACATCCCGAGAGGTGCTTATGCACGATCCGTTTGAACAGTCTCTGCGCGACATGCTCAAGGCCTCGCCGTCCACTCCCCGTGACGACGATGCGTGCCTGGGGCGTGTGCTGAAAACCGCCAACCGCCAGGTTGGCGCGGGTGATCTCTTCAGTCTGCTGGGGCGCTGGCTGCAGGCGCTGATGATCGCCCTGAACAATGGATCGGCCCATGTGATGCCGGTTTCTCGTCGTACCCCTGGTTCCCGCTCTGCGGATAAGGCTGATTGAAAATATGGAACTTGATCTCTGGACTCGGAGTCTGGTGACGGCGATGACAGCGTTGTGGACGAAGGTCGCGAACTTCATCCCGAACCTGTTTGGCGCCCTGGTCGTGGTACTGCTGGGCTTCGTCGTGGCGAAGCTGCTCGATACCCTGCTGTCCAAACTGCTGGCCAAACTGGGGCTGGACCGCCTGATGGCCGGTACCGGCCTGACCAAGCTGCTTGGTCGGGCGGGCATCCAGGTGCCGATCTCGACGCTGATCGGCAAGATCGTCTATTGGTTCATCCTCCTGATTTTCCTGGTTTCCGCGGCGGAGTCGCTGGGCCTGGAGCGGGTTTCGGCAACGCTCGACATGCTGGCGCTGTACCTGCCCAAGGTGTTCGGTGCGGCGCTGGTGCTGCTGGTCGGCATGCTGCTGGCGCAACTGGTCAATGGCCTGGTGCGTGGTGCCGCCGAAGGAGTGGGCCTGGATTACGCCAGTGGCCTGGGGCGCGTGGCCCAGGGCCTGGTGGTGATCATCAGTATTTCGGTGGCGATCAGTCAGTTGGAGGTCAAGACCGACCTGCTGAACCACGTGATCGTGATCGTGCTGATTACCGTCGGTCTGGCCGTGGCGCTGGCCCTGGGCCTGGGCAGCCGGGAAATTGCCGGGCAGATCCTGGCGGGCATCTATGTGCGCGAGTTGTATCAGGTTGGGCAACAAGTGCGAGTTGGCGAGGTCGAAGGGCAGATCGAAGAGATCGGCACGGTTAAGACCACATTGCTGACCGATGAGGGGGAGCTAGTCTCTCTCTCCAATCGGATCCTGCTGGAACAGCATGTGAGTAGCCGCTAATCCGGCAAACCCTGCTAATGTATGCCGCCGCAAAAAAGCCCCCCAGCCTGGGGCGGCGGCGGACATTGACCTGACTGTCGGCAAGACTCGTTTTGAATAAAACCCAATCGCTATCGATGCGTTACGACCCCCGCGAGCTCACCGATGAGGAGCTGGTGGCGCGTTCGCATGCGGAGCTGTTTCACGTGACTCGCGCCTACGAAGAGTTGATGCGGCGCTATCAACGAACTTTGTTCAGCGTTTGTTCAAGGTATTTAGGGAACGATCGTGATGCGGATGATGTCTGTCAGGAAGTGATGTTGAAGGTTTTGTATGGCCTTAAGAACTTTGAGGGTAAATCGAAGTTCAAGACGTGGCTCTACAGCATCACCTACAACGAATGCATTACCCAGTATCGCAAGGAGCGGCGCAAGCGTCGTCTGATGGATGCCCTGAGCCTCGATCCGCTCGAGGAGGCATCCGAGGAGAAGACGCCGGCGCCCGAAGAAAAAGGTGGTCTTGACCGCTGGCTGGTGCATGTGAATCCGATCGATCGGGAGATCCTGGTGCTACGTTTTGTCGCAGAGCTGGAATTTCAGGAGATCGCCGACATCATGCACATGGGCCTGAGTGCTACGAAAATGCGCTACAAGAGGGCGCTTGATAAATTGCGTGAGAAATTTGCGGGCATTGCTGAAACTTAGTTCGACGCAAATACCTCTTACGTTCAGGCAAGTTCTGCTAGACTTGTCGCCGAGTTGTCCCCCGGTTTGGGGACTGATTCACAATCACCAGATGGGGATTTAACGGATGAAACTGAAAAACACCTTGGGCATTGCCGTTGGTACACTTGTAGCCGCAACTTCGTTCGGCGCTCTGGCACAAGGCCAAGGCGCAGTCGAGGGTGAGCTGTTCTACAAGAAGCAGTACAACGACAGCGTCAAGCACGTCGAAGACGGCTACAACCCAGGCGCTTCGCTGGGCTACTTCATCACCGACGACGTATCGGTCAACCTGACCTACGACAAGACCAACCACACCCGTTCGAACGACGGCACCGGCAACCAGAAGCTGGGCGGTGACAAGTTCGGTCTGAAAGGTCAGTACCACTTCGGTACCGTTGGCGATGCGATCCGTCCATACGTTGAAGGCGGCGTTGCCCACGGCAGCCTGACCAACGTTGCTGCTGACGGCCACACCGGTCGTGACCAGTCGACTTTCCTGACCACCGGCGCTGGCGCCAAGTGGTACATCACCGACAACTTCTACGCCCGTGCTGGCGTTGAAGCCGACTACAAGCTGGACAACGGCAAGTGGGACTACGCTGCTCTGGTTGGTCTGGGCGTGAACTTCGGTGGCAACGGCGGCAAGGTTGCTCCAGCACCTGCTCCAGCTCCAGTTGCTCAAGAGCCAGCTCCTGCTCCAGAAGCTCCAGTTGCTGAAGTGGTCAAGGTTGAGCTGGACGTGAAGTTCGACTTCAACAAGGCTGTGGTCAAGCCTAACAGCTACGGCGACGTGAAGAACCTGGCTGACTTCATGAAGCAGTACCCACAAACCACCACCACCGTTGCCGGTCACACCGACAGCATCGGTACCGATGCCTACAACCAGAAGCTGTCTCAGCGTCGTGCTGACGCTGTCAAGCAAATCCTGGTCAAAGACGGCATCTCTCCTGACCGCGTTCAGTCGGTTGGCTACGGTAAATCCCGTCCAGTGGCTGACAACGCTACCGAAGCTGGCCGTGCGATCAACCGTCGCGTAGAAGCTTCCGTTGAAGCCCAAGCTAAGTAATTAGCCTGGTGTTGCGAAAAGCCCGGCTTTTGCCGGGCTTTTCTTTGCCTGCGATTCAACGCTCAGGGTTTCAGCATCCAGAGCAGCAGGGCCAGGTTGGCCAGCAACGACAGCAGCGCCACCGTGCGCCAGACTTTCAGCGGTTCGCGCTCCAGCAGCGGTCGCGGGCGCACGTCCAGCACGTTGCGCTCGCCTTTCTCCAACTCCAGCAGCCATTGCTCGGCCGTCTCGTAGCGTTCCGCGGGATCCACCGTGACCGCCCGATTCAGACTGTGGGCCAGCCATTCGGGGAGGTCCGGGCGGTAACGGGCGGCACTGACCGGCGTACCGAAGCGCGGGCGTTGGAAAGCCTCGATTTCACCGTGCGGGTAATGCCCGGTCAGTAGATGGAACAGGCTGACGCCGACACTGTAGAGGTCCTGACGGACATCCGGCGGCTGTCCGTCGAAGGCCTCCGGTGCGATGTAGCCGGGGGTGCCCGGCAGTTCCGGGCCAGGCTCCGCACTCAGCCCAGGGCAATAGGCCAGGCCGAAATCCAGCAAGCGCAATTCGCCATCGCTGCCCAGGTGCAGGTTTTCCGGCTTGATGTCGCGATGCAGGATATTGCGCCGATGCAGCATGCCGACCGCCTGCAGGGTGCGCCTGGCCAACTCCTGCCACTGCGCCAGCGGCAACGGCCCGAGCTGCCGGAACAGTTCGGCAAGGGTCTGCCCCGGATACTCGCGCATCAGGTAATACAGGTGCTGGCGTTGCGGGGCGGGGTGGACTTCGGGAAAACACCGTCCGGCGACCCGGCGCAGGAACCACTCTTCCAGCAGCAGACCCTGGCCCGCGTCGGGCTCGACATGCCGGCTTTCCGGCAGGGTCTTGAGCAGCCAGGGCTGCTGCTGGGGATCCCGGACCCGATAGAGCAGCGATTGCCGGGTCTGCCTCAGCAGGCTCTCGACCTGCCAACCCTCGAACGGCTGGCCGGGCTTGAGCAGTGGCGGCAATGGCCATTGCTGCAACTGGATCAGGGTATCGCCGAGACTGTTTTCCCCCGGTTTTTCGACCTTCACCAGCAGGGCGCTGGCGTTGTCCTGGCTGCCGGCCAGGTGTGCGGCACTGACCAGGGTCTTCACCGCATCGTTCGGCTCGGGCTGTTCACGCAGGATGCTGGCAATCGCCCCATCGCCGAGGGTGGCCCAGACGCCGTCGCTGAGCAGCACGAAGCTCTCACCCTGGCGCAGTTCGCCATCGAGATAGTCGACCACCAGATGCTGGTCCAGGCCAAGCGCGCGCTTGAGCACGTGCCGCATGTCCGGCTGGTCCCAGACGTGGTCCTGGCTGATCCGCTGCAACTGGTCGCCATGCCAGCGATAGACCCGGCAATCGCCGACATGGGCCAGGGTGAAACGCCGTCCGCGCAGGACCACGGCACTCAGGGTGGTGAGCAGCGGTTGTCCGCCGCCATTGGCCTGCAGCCAGCGGTTCTGCGCCAGCAGCAGGCGGTCCAGCGACTGGGCCACGCCCCAGGTCGCCGGTGTGGCGTAGTAGTCGAGTGCCAGCGCCTGCAGGGTCGCCTGCGCCGCCAGCGCGCCATCGGCGCACTGGCTGACCCCGTCGGCGATGGCGAACAGGTAACCCTTGCTCGCTGCCAGCTCCGGTGCCGGTGTGACCAGACGCACGGCGTCCTGGTTCTCCGTGCGCGGGCCGGTGGCGCTGGCCTGGGCGAAGCTCAGTTGCAAGGCCATCGGCCGCTCAGACCCGGGCCGCGGTCACGGCCGCCGAGCCCCAGGTGGTCCGCCAGCGGCGCTTGACCCCATGCAGTCCGAACCAGGCGAGCAAGCCCAGGCTGGCGAACAACCACAAGGCCAACTGATAGCTGCCGGTGCTCTGCTTGATCGCGCCCATGCCGGCCGCCAGGGCGAAGCCGCCGATGCCACCGGCCATGCCGATCAGCCCGGTCATCACGCCGATTTCCAGGCGAAAGCGTTGTGGCACCAGTTGGAACACCGCGCCGTTGCCGGCCCCGAGGCCGAGCATTGCCAGGACGAACAGCCCCAGGGCGGCATAGGAACTGGGCAGGTTGAAGCCCACGGCGGCGATGCAGGTCGCGGCCACGGCGTACATGCCGAGCAGGGTGCGGATACCGCCGAAACGATCGGCCAGGGCGCCGCCCAGCGGACGCATCAGGCTGCCGCCGAATACGCAGGCGGCGGTGTAGTAGCCGGCAGTCACCGGGTTCAGGGCGTACTGGTCGTTGAAGTAGCCGGGCAGCGCACTGGCCAGACCGATGAAACCGCCGAAGGTTACGCTGTAGAAGAACATGAACCACCAACTGTCGCGGTCACCCAGAGCCTTCATGTAGTCACCCATGGACTTGGCCTTGGGCCGTTGGGGGGCGTTGCGCGCCAGCAGGACGAACACCAGCAGGGTGGCGACCAGCGGAATCAGCGCAAAACCGAAGACGTTGATCCAGCCGAAGGAAGCGGCGAGCAGCGGCGCGATCAGGGCGGCGAACACGGTGCCCGAGTTGCCGGCGCCGGCGATGCCCATGGCCTTGCCCTGGTGCTGTGGCGGGTACCATTGCGAGGCCAGGGGCAGGGCCACGGCGAACGAGGCCCCGGCCATACCGAGGCACAGGCCCAGCAGCAGTGCCTGTTCGTAGCTGTGGATGCCCAGTTGCCAGGCACCCAGCAGCGCCACGATCACGCAGACCTGGCCGATGATCCCGGCGGTCTTGGGCGACAGCCGATCGGCCAGCATGCCCATCAGGAAGCGCAGGACCGCACCGGCCAGAATCGGCGTGGCCACTACCAGCCCGCGTTGCTGGGTGGTCAGGTGCAGGTCGGCGGCGATCTGCACCGCGAGGGGGCCGAGCAGGTACCAGACCATGAAACTCAGGTCGAAATACAGAAAGGCCGAAAACAGGGTTGGGGTATGGCCGGACTTCCAGAAACTTGCATTCATCACGCACCTCAGCGGTAAGAGTCTCAGGGGGGCTATCGCAAGGGGCCGGTGATGCGCCTGCACGGCTGCACCACTGGCCCCCGTTTGCGGGACCGAAACGCAAAAGACGTCGCCACCCGCTGCGCTGGCGCGAAAGGGGTGGGCGACGTCTTTGTCGTAAAGTGGGGCAACCGCCGTTGGTTACCTGCAGGTTCGAATAAGCAAGAGGCGGGCCATACCCGTGGGGCTTCAGCCGAGCAGCTCACTCATGGCGATGATCTGTTCGGCGACCTGGATCAGTTTCTGCTGGCGGCTCATGGCCTGGCGCCGCATCAGGGTATAGGCCTCTTCTTCCTTGCAGTCCTTCATTTTCATCAGCAGGCCCTTGGCCTGTTCGATGCGCTTGCGTTCGGCCAACTGCTGGTCCCGTGCCTGCAATTGGGCACGCAGGGCCTGGTCGCTCTCGAAACGGGCCATGGCCACGTCGAGGATCGGCTGCAGGCGCTGGGCCTGGATGCCTTCGACGATGTAGGCGCTGACCCCGGACTTGATGGCCTGGCGCATCACCCCCGGGTCGTGCTCGTCGGTGAACATCACGATGGGCCGGGGCTGGTCGCGGCTGACCAGCACCACCTGCTCCATCACGTCGCGGCTGGGGGATTCGGTGTCGATCAGGATCACGTCGGGGCGCACGCTTTCCACGCGTGCGGGCAGGTCGATGGTCAGTCCCGACTCGTCGATGACGTCGAAGCCGGCCTCGACCAGGGCGGTTCGCAGACGCCCGACCTTTTTCGCGGTGTCGTTGATCAGCAGGATACGCAGCATCTTCAGTCCTCCGATCAGTGACGGACGAGCACGGCGGGCTCGTCGCTCATGGCGTGCAGCCGGAAGCTGCGGGCATAGCCGGCCGGGTCGCTGCCGTCCCAGACCTGGCCATCGATCAGGCGGCTGCCGCGCATCGCGTCAGGTCCGTGCTCGATGCCCAGCGCGGTGGTGGCCTGGCGATACAGTTGCAGTTGCTGCACCTGGCGGGCGACGCCGAGGTAGTCGGGGTCCTGGCGCAGCAGTCCCCAGCGGCGGAACTGGGTCATGAACCACATGCCGTCCGACAGATACGGCAGGTTGACCGCGCCGGCCGCGTGGAAACGCAAGGCGTGGGGATCCTGCCAGCGTTGGCCGAGGCCGTTCTCGTAGTCGCCGAGCAGGCGCGGCAGGATGTGCTCCAGCGGTGCATCGAGATAGTCGCTGCCACTGAGCAGTTGCGCGGTGCCGCGGCGATTCTCCGGGCTCTGCTCGATGAACCGGCTGGCCTCGAGTACCGCCATCACCAGGGCCCGCGCGGTATTTGGGTATCGCTCGACGAACGCCCGGGTACAGCCCAGCACCTTCTCCGGGTGATCGGGCCAGATCGTCTGGCTGGTGGCGAGGGTGAAGCCCAGCCCCTGCCTGACCGCGCTGTCGCTCCAGGGCTCGCCGACGCAGAAGCCGTCGATCCGTCCGGCGCGCAGGTGCGCGATCATCTGGGGCGGAGGCACCACCACGCTGTTGACGTCGCGCAAGGGGTGAATGCCCTGGCTGGCGAGCCAGTAATACAGCCACATGGCGTGGGTGCCGGTGGGGAACGTCTGGGCAAAGGTCAGCCTTGCGCCATTCTGGTGCGCGTGCCGGGTCAATGCTTCAGGGCTGGTCACGCCGGCCTTCTGCAGGGCCGGCGACAGGTTGATGCTCTGGCCATTCTGGTTCAGCCCCATCAGCACCGCCATGTCGGTGGCCGGGCTGCCGCCGATACCCAGGTGCACGGCGTAGATCAGTCCGTACAGGCTGTGGGCGGCGTCCAGCTCACCGCTGACCAGCTTGTCGCGCAGGCTGGCCCAGGACGGCTGGCGCCTGAGATTCAGGGTCAGGCCGTACGGTTGGGCAAAGCCCTGGGTGGCGGCGACCACCAGCGAGGCGCAGTCGCTCAGGGGCATGAAGCCGAGTTCCAGGCTGGGCTTCTCCGGCGCATCGCTACCGTTAACCCAGGCGAGGGGAGAGACGGGGAGTTCGTTCATCGGCTTTCACTCTTCATAAAAAAACGTCGTACCCGGCCGGTGCCCTGGGCACTGGCGGGTCACGACGTCTTTGTCCTTGCAGCCGGGCCGCCGTTGGCCAGGGTTTTCAGGGTTGTAGCAAGGCATATGCCACTGTCGTCGGCGGCCTTGGGCGGCCATCAGCTTCTCATCATGATCTGTTGCGGCGATCGAGCCATCATCGGTCTCGATTGATCGACAGACAGGTGGAGTGTGCAGGGTGCAGGCTGACGAACGCTTCGCGATGATGTGTCCCGGAGGGCTCTCCGCGCAGCGGGTGTCGTTCATGCGGGCCGGCGATGCCGGGGTATGTCTGTCCCTCGACGAACTCATGGTCTGCTGGTACCTGCCGCCCGGATGGCAGGGTCTGGTAGTGGGGCGCAGTGCGTTGAAAGTGCTCTCCGGAAGCTGGAGCAGCGCGGTGTTGCCCGGCACCTGTCTGGTGAAGCTGCAGGTGTTCATCGACATGGGGGTCGCCTTCGAACGCGATCGCCCGTGCGCGCAGCCCTGGGCCGCCTTGCCGATGCCGATGGCGGCGGGGCGCAGCCGGGCGTGCCTGGAGCGCTGGTACATCGAACGTGCCCTGCGTGACGATCCCGACTACCGGCTGTTCGCCAGTGTCCTGCGCCAGAGTGCGAGCTACTGGCTGGTAAGGTTTCTGCTGGAACAGGGGACCGCCAGTGAAAAACTGATCGGCCTGGCCCGACGCTATGGGGTCTCGGTCTCGCATTTCCGGCGTCTGTGCCATCAGGCGCTGGGGGGCGCGGCGAAGCCGGAACTGCGTGACTGGCGCGCGGCCAAGGCGCTGCTGCGGATGATCCGCGGGGGCAGCTCGCTGACCGACGTGGCACTGGAATATGGCTATGCTTCCTCGTCACATTTCTCCAAGGAGGTGCGCGAGTTGCTCGGCGTCGCCCCCAGCCGGCTGCTCGATATCGTGGAGCAGCCGGATTGAGAGGGCGCGCGTTGCGAGCGATGCGGCATTGGCTTGGCGCCTTGCTGCTTTGCCCGTTGTGCTGGAGCGTCAGTGCCGCGCCGGGCAAGAGCGGCGATTACGTGGCTCGCGAAGAAGGCCTGCGCAGTTTCTTTTCCGCCCTGTCGGCCCCGCTGGGCAAACCGATCATTGTCAGCAAGGCCGCCGCCGCCAAACGTATCACTGGCGAGTTTGCGCTGCATTCGGCCCGTCAGACCTTCGACCGCATCGTCGCCCAGTTGGGGCTGATCTGGTACAGCGACGGCCAGGCCATCTACCTGTACGACGCCTCCGAGGTGAAAAGCTCGGTGGTGGCGCTGCGGGTGATCAGCGTCGACACCCTCAAGCAGTTCCTGCGCCAGTCGGGCCTGGAGGATTCGCGTTATCCCCTGCGCAATGACGGGCGCCGGACCTTCTACGTCTCCGGCCCGCCGATCTATGTCGATCTGGTCATGCAGGCGGCGCAACTGATGGACAACCGGCCTTCGGAGCTGCTGCTCGGCCAGCAGCGGATCGGCGTGATCCATCTGCTCAATACCTTCGTCGGTGACCGCGAGTACGAACAGCGCGATCGCAAGGTGTCGATTCCCGGCATGGCCACGGTGATCGAGAGTCTGCTCAAGAACGAACCTGGCGGAGTCGAGCCCCAGGTCGAGGTCAAGACGGTCTCCGGCAGCCCGTTGCGCATGCCGCAGTTCCCCCTGGAAGGGCTGGCGACGCCGATTTCCCCGGACGACCCCACCGCTCCTCGGGTACTGGCGCGGGAAGCCGCTGCCGGCAATATCCGCGTGGTGGCGTACCCGGATACCAACAGCCTGCTGGTCAAGGGCCTGCCCGAACAGGTGCGTTTCATCGAGAACCTGGTGGCGGCGCTGGATGTGCCCAAGCGTCATGTCGAACTGTCACTGTGGATCATCGACCTGAACCAGGACGAGCTGAATCAGCTCGGGGTGAGCTGGCAGGGCGGGATCAAGGTCGGTTCGCAGTTGCAGGTGTCGCTCAACGCCGGCTCGGTGACCACCCTGGATGGCGTATCCTTCATGACCCGCGTCATGGCCCTGGCCCGGAAGAAACGCGCCAACGTGGTGGCGCGGCCGGTGATCCTGACCCAGGAAAACGTACCGGCGCTGTTCGACAATAACCGCACCTTCTATACCCAACTGCTTGGCGAGCGCAGCGTCGATCTGCAGAGCGTGACCTACGGGACCCTGGTCAGCGTGCTGCCGCGCTTTGCCATCGCCGATGAAATCGAGATGTCGCTGAACATCGAGGACGGCAGTGAAGTCGAGCGCAGCGAGGGCGACGGCAGCGCGCTGCCGGTGGTCGGACGTACCCGCATCAACACGGTGGCCCGGGTGCCGCAGGGCAAGAGCCTGCTGGTCGGCGGCTTCACCCGTGACGACTACAGCGAGCAGGTCGCGCGAATTCCCCTGCTCGGTTCTATCCCGCTGATCGGCGGGCTGTTCCGTTACCGGGTCGACAGCTCGGCGAACACCGCCCGGGTGTTCCTGATCCAGCCGAGGGAAATTCTCGGCGCGCTGCAGGCAGGTACCCAGGACCTGGGCAAGGGCCTGATGAGCGCCGAACAGCAGGAAGCGGTGCGCCGGGCTTTCATGCGGGCGGTGGATGGCTGATGGCGGCGATCGATTCCCTTTCGAACCGTGCCTTCCTGGCCCGCCTCGACGCCGCCCGGCAGGATGCCCGGGCGCAGCCCGACACCGAATCGAATGACCCGGATGCGAACCCGGTGGCACTGTTGCAGCGCTTTATCCAGAACAGCGACGAGATGTCCGCGGCACTGGCGCGTTTTCGCCAGCGCCGGCATTTCGAGCTCAAGGCTGAAAACCGGCCGGAGAGCTTCGAGTCGGTCCTCGACGAGGATGTGCTGCCCAAGGCCCGTCAGGTGCTGGCGCTGGCCCAGTCGACGGACAAGCCTGTCGAGTGGCTGTTGCAGGCAGCCCGTGGGTTATTCCCCGATGACAGCGATCTGGTGCTGGTACTGCGTGAACTGCTGCGACGCGGCAAGCTGCACGCTGACACCCGCCAGCGCCTGGAACAGTTGCTGGAAACCGTGGTCGCCCAGGCGTCGCCCCGGCGACTCAAGGCCGGTATCAACAGTGCGCTGAAAGCCCGTTTGTTTGGCCAGGCGATGGCGTTGCGCGCCGGGCTGCTGCGCGAGGCCTACCGCGACTACCTGGAGAGCGAAGCCGCGGCGGTCGCCTGCTACGAGGACTGGGTGGCCCTGTTCGGTGCCGGGCGGCGGGCCACGGTGCTGGCCTTCATCGAGGCGGCGCTGCTGACGGATATCGCCGCCCAGGACCCCAGTTGCTCGCGCCAGGAGTTCGGCCCCCTGCTGGCCCGTCTCACCGATCTGAAACGCCTGCGTTCGGCCGATGCCGGGTTTGTCGCCAGGCTGTTGGGTGATGAACTGGTGTGCCGGTTCAACGACGAGGAAGCCGACTGGCTGGTGTTTTTCTTCGGTGTGCTCAGGTACCCCGGCGAGCTCGACCAGCTGTTGTCCGGGGTGTTCGGCGAACGGTTGCTGCTGGCGCTGTACCGCGAGCGTTCGGCACTGCTGCAGGTGGTGCGGCGGGCCTGCCTGCGGCTGCCCCACGAGCTGTTCGCCGAGGGTGACGCCCCGCAGCAGTTGGCGCAACGGTTTCTTGCGCTGGCCGAAGGGGTGCTGGTCCATGAGCAGATCGAGCGGCGGCGCGGCGTGTCGCCGATTGACGCGTCGGGAAACTAGCCGGCCATGCCCGATCGATTCCTGCGCGCGGTCTCGGCCCGCCCCGAACTGCTGATCCTGTCGCTGATGGTGATGATCATCGCGATGCTGATCATTCCCCTGCCGACGTCCCTGGTGGATTTCCTGATCGGCCTGAACATCGTCATTTCGCTGCTGATCTTCATGGGCTCGTTCTACATCGAACGCATCCTTGGCTTTTCCACCTTCCCGGCCCTGCTGCTGCTGACCACGCTGTTCCGCCTGGCGCTGTCGATCAGTACCAGCCGGTTGATCCTGACCCAGGCGGATGCCGGCGAGATCATCGCCTCGTTCGGCGAGTTCGTGATCGGCGAGAACCTGGTGGTGGGCTTCGTGATCTTCGCGATCGTCACCGTGGTGCAGTTCATCGTCATCACCAAGGGCTCGGAGCGGGTCGCCGAAGTGGCGGCGCGCTTTTCCCTGGACGGCATGCCGGGCAAGCAGATGAGCATTGACGGTGACCTCAAGGCCGGTGCCATCGACGCCGACCAGGCACGCGAGAAGCGCAACGTGCTGGAGCGCGAGAGCCAGCTCTACGGCTCCTTCGACGGGGCGATGAAGTTCATCAAGGGCGATGCGATTGCCGGAATCATCATCATCTTCGTCAACTTTCTCGGCGGCATCGCCATCGGGGTCGGCCAGTTGGGCATGGACTTCGGCGCGGCCCTGTCGATCTACACCCTGCTGACCATCGGCGACGGCCTGGTGGCGCAGATCCCGGCGCTGCTGATCGCCATCGGCGCCGGTTTCATCGTCACCCGGGTCAATGGCGACGAGGCCAACCTGGGGCGCAACATGCTCACGCAGATGTTCGCCAACCCGTTCGTGGTCGGGGTCACCGCCTTGCTGGCGGTGGCGGTCGGGACCTTGCCGGGGTTTCCGCTGGGGACCTTCGTGGTGATTGCCGCGGTGCTGGCGCTGGTGGTGTTCCTGCGCTGGCGCAAGCCACGTGCCGCCGTTGGCGAGGCCCGGCAGGGCGAGTTGCCGACGCCGGCGGAGCCATTGGCGGATGGCGAACTGGGGCTGCTGGACAGCGTCGACGAGATCGCCACCGAGACCGTGGCACTGATCCTTCTGGTGCCCACGGTGCGGCTGGACGAGTTGCGTGCGGCGAGGATCGCCGAACGCTTTCGCAGCCAGTTCTTCGTCGATTACGGGCTGAAGATCCCACTGCCGCAATTGCGCGCCTCCGAGCTGCTGCCTGGCCACCAGGTCGCGGTGTTGATCAACGAAGTGCGTGCCGACCAGTTCGATATCCATTTCGATCACTGGCGGATCCTCGACTATTCGCCGGAACTGGCCGCCATGGGCCTGCCGCTGGTCCGCGGGCGCGACAGCAACAACCTGGAAAGCATCTGGATCGCCGCGGCCGGCAAGGGCACCGTCGGCGAGCTGGGCTATCGGTTGCGAGCCGCCTACGACGAGTGCTACCGCTGCCTGGTGATCCTGCTGGCGCGCAACATCAACGAGTTCTTCGGCGTGCAGGAAACCAAGGCGCTGCTGGACGAAATGGAAGGGCGCTACCCGGACCTGCTCAAGGAGGTCTATCGCCACGTCACCGTGCAGAAGATCGCCGAGATCCTCCAGCGCCTGGTCGGCGAGCGGATCTCCGTGCGCAACCTGAAGCTGATCCTCGAATCCCTGGCCCACTGGGCATCCAGGGAAAAGGACAGCATCGCTCTGGTCGAGCATGTGCGTGGCGGCCTGGGACGCTACATCAGCAACAAGTTCGCCCACGGCAACGACCTGCGCGTGCTGTTGCTGTCAGCGGAGTTCGAGGACGTAGTGCGCCAGGGCATCCGCCAGACCTCCAGCGGCAGCTTTCTCAATCTGGAGCCGGCGCAATCCGAGGACCTGATCGATCGGCTGAGCCTGGGCCTGGAAGGCCTGCATGTGCCGCAGAAAGACCTGGTGCTGCTGTGCTCGGTGGATGTGCGGCGCTATATCAAGAAACTGGTCGAAGGACGATTTCGCGAGTTGGACGTCATGTCCTTCGGCGAGATCAGCGAGACCGTTTCCGTCAATGTCATCAAGACCCTGTGAAGGAAAAAGTACCCATGCAGAATATGGATATCGCCGAACGCCTGCGGGCCGCGCTGTTGTACAGCGGTTGCACCGATACGCAACTGGGACGCTTCGACGGCCACAGTACCATCGAGCTGGAAATGAAGGAGCAGCCCAATATATGCCTTGACGTGATTGACGGTGACGTCTGGCTGTGGAGCGTGCTGGCGCAGATGACGCCTTCGACCTTCAGCTACAGCGCCAAGGCGCTGCTGCGTTATCTGCTCAAGGGCAATGCCGACGCGCGCACCGGCCAATTGCAGCTGTTCGAGGCCAATGGGCAGCTCGAGGTGCGACTGATGCTGGGCGAGCCGGCGCTGGCCAGCGACCAGTCGTTTGCCGAGGCGATCGACGGGTTCATGCGCGACACCGAGGAACTATGTCACATCATTCGCCAGTGAGCGTGCTGCGGCTCGAACGCCGCGGTGCCCATCCGCGGCGGCTGAATGGTCCGTTGATCGAGGCGGCGTTGCATGGGGTATCCATCGGCGAAGTCTGCGAGGTGCGTCGGCACTGGGCTTCGAGTGAACAGTTGGCACGTGCCCAGGTGATAGGCTTCAAGCCCGATGTGGTGGTGCTCAGCCTGCTCGGTGAGGCGCGTGGGTTGTCGCGCGAGTCGATGATCGTACCGACCGGCTCGACGTTGCGCCTGTATTGCAGCGCCGGGATGCTCGGCAGCGTGCTTGACGCCCGCGGCAGTATTGTCGAGCGCCTGGCCCCGGCGGTGGGGTTCGACGGCGCGGATTACCCGGTGGATGCCGACCCGCCGTCCTACCAGCAGCGGCGCCCGGTGAGCGAGCCTCTGATGACCGGTATCCGCGCGATCGACGGCCTGCTGACCTGCGGTGTCGGCCAGCGCATGGGCATCTTCGCCGCCGCCGGTTCGGGCAAGACCTCGCTGATCAACATGCTGATCAGCCACACCGATGCCGACGTGTTCGTCATCGGCCTGATCGGTGAGCGTGGGCGTGAGGTGACGGAGTTCATCGAACATCTGCGCCACAGTCACAATCGCGCGCGTTGCGTGGTGGTCTACGCCACCTCCGACCTGTCCTCGGTGGACCGTTGCAACGCGGCCCTGCAGGCGACCGCGGTCGCCGAGTACTTTCGCGACCAGGGGCACTGTGTGGTGCTCCTGCTCGACTCGCTGACCCGCTATGCCCGTGCCCGGCGCGACCTGGCCCTGGCGGCTGGCGAGATGCCGGCGCGGCGCGGCTACCCGGCCTCGGTCTTCGATGCCTTGCCGCGCCTGCTCGAACGCCCCGGGCACACCGCGCGCGGCAGCATCACCGCGTACTACACGGTGCTGCTGGAAAGCGACGACGAGCCTGATCCCATTGCCGAAGAGATCCGTTCGATCCTCGACGGGCACATCTACCTGAGCCGCAGCCTGGCCGCCAAGGGCCATTTCCCGGCGATCGACGTGCTGCGCAGCACCAGCCGGGTGGCACAGCAGGTGACCGACGAGACGACCCGGCGCCTGGCGGCCGCGACCCGCGAGGTGCTGGCACGGCTGGAGACATTGCAGGTCTTTCTCGATCTGGGCGAGTACAGCCCGGGGGCCGACGCGGCCAATGACCAGGCCATGGCCTGTCGTGACGAGCTGCAGGCCTGGTTGCGCCAGGCCTGCGACGAGCCGAGCCAGCCGGACGAGACCCTGAGGAGCTTGCATGAGCTCATTGGCTGATATCGATCGCCTGCTGCGCTTTGGCGCCTGGCGTCTGCGCCGGGACGAGACGGCATTGCTGCGGCTGCGGCAGCGCCGGGTGCGGTTGCTGCGCGAACTGTCGGCGCTGGATGAGCAGGAGGGCTCGCTGCGGGCCCTGCTCGGCAGTCATCGCGCCGAGAACTGCGTGCTCGATCACTGGCAGTTGCTGGAGACCCTTCGGCGCCAGGCGGCCATTCGCCGGCAGATCCAGATACTGGAGCTGGAGCGCCAGCCGCTGCATGAGCAGCGTGTGCAACTGGAGCAGCAGGTGCGGCAGTGCCAGCAGGCGCTGGAGTCGATGCGGCGCAAGCAGTCGAAGTATGCCGTCTTGCGTCAGCGCCTGGGCCACGAACTTCGGCTGCGGCGCTTGCGTCGCGATGAAGGTGAAGTCGATGAGTTGATAGGAATGAAACGATGAACAGCATTTCACCGGTGTTACCCGTCGTTGAGCTCGTGCCGGAGGAGGGGATCGAAGGGTGGCGGCCGACGGGGCCGGACACCTCTGTCGTCGATGAAGAGTCATTACCCGAAGGGGTGGCCCTGCTACTGGCGGTGCTTGATCCACCGTCCAGGATGGCGAACCGTCCGGGAGGGCGGTCGACGGCGGCGGCCGGTCAGCACGCCAACCTGGGCGACGTGCCTGGGGCGTTCCTGGACACCGCGAAACCCGCCGGGGTAGCGGCGGCGAAGAGCGTTGTGCCGATCGGTGATGACTTGTCCCGTGGCGAGAGAGACATCGTCGGCGCCGAGGGGCCGTTTCGTGGTGGACCGGCTGCCCCGGTACAAGGCGTAACGGTTGAAGAGGGGCCGGCCGTGGCCGCCGGCGAGAGTCCCGAGTCTGCCGAGGTTGTCCGGGAAGACGCAGCCCTGCGGGTCGTCGGCGAGCTCTCCCATGGCATCGCGCAGACCAGGTCCGAGACCCTGGCCCCGTTGGCGCAGCCGTTGCTCGAAGGCGCGGCCGAGGAGCGGACTACGATGTCCGGGCAGCAGGAGGAGGCATCGCCGCAGTCGTGGGAGCAGGATGAGGAAACGAGTACCGAGTTCCTCCAGGTGCCTTTCAGCAACGAGCGAGCCCAGGGGCGGGTACTGGTCAGCCGGGACGGCACCGGGGAGCCCGGGTTGTTGATCCGCGCGAGCGGTCGGCAGGTGTTCGAGCAGCTCGCAGGACATTTCGATCAGGCCCGACAGCCGCACTGGCGGCTGGGTGATGTGCCCGGTAATGACGGGACTGGCTCGCAGTGACGCGATGGCGGCCAGGATTGCGCCGAGTCGATCCACTGGAGTATGCGCGCCGGCAGGCGGTCGAGCGTTGGCGGCTGGCGGGATACCGGGCCGATCTGCACGCGCCGCCGGTTGGCGGCGAATACCTGGAGTTCTGCGCCGAAGGACCTGGCGGCGGCTGGCAGGGCCTGCTCGACGCCCGTCAATGGCTCGCTGGCCTGTTGCCGACTTTGCCGGCCTTGCTGAAGACGCCGTGCGCCCTCGAACGGATCGTCGAGCTGTTCCGGGCCCTGGCACGTCCCGTGGAGGTGGGGCTGGAGGAGCTGGGTTACGAGCGGCAGGCATCGGTCGCGGTGAGCGGTGCGCAGGTATGGGATCGTCCTCTGCCGCGAATTGCCACGACCCGGGGGCCGTTGTGGCTGTTGCGCCTGCCCGAGCCGCT
>NZ_AQOH01000016.1 GCF_000364705.1 Pseudomonas fuscovaginae SE-1
TTACAGCCCGTGGCTGCGGAACCTGCCGCACTGCCTGCGGGCGACGCTCGGCTACAGCCGTCTGCCGTCCGCCGCGCTGCCCACGCTCGTGTGCGGCGATGTATTGCGAATCAGCCGGTTGACCCGGCATTGGCAGCTCGCGGACCAGCCGGTCGGCGAGTTCACCCTTATCGAACAAGGCCTGCACATGACCCTGTCATCCAACATCCCTGATACACCGCCAGCCGAGCCCTGCGCGGCACTGGGAAGCCTGCCCGTGCGTCTGGAGTTCGTACTGCACGAGCGGCACGTCAGCCTGGCCGAACTGGCGGCGCTGGTCGAGGGCCAGGTGCTGGCGCTGGAACCGTCGGTGCTGGGCGATATCGAGATCCGCGCCAATGGCCGGGCACTCGCCTGCGGCGAACTGGTGCGGTTGGGCGGGGGCCTGGGAGTGGAACTGCGGCAGATCCGTCGGGAGTGCGCCGATGAGCAATGACGTTTCGCTGATCGCGCTGCTGGCGTTCGCCTCGCTGCTGCCGTTCCTGGTGGCGGCGGGGACCTGCTATCTGAAGTTCTCCATCGTGTTCGTGATCGTGCGCAATGCGCTGGGCTTGCAGCAGGTGCCGTCGAACATCAGCCTCAACGCGATCGCGCTGTTGCTGGCGGTGTTCGTCATGAGCCCGGTGGTGCAGCAGGGTTATGCCTATTACCGGGACAACCAGGTGCGCTTCGACAGCGTCGAGTCACTGGTCGAGTTCAGCGAGAACGGCCTGGGCGGCTACAAGGATTACCTGCGTCGCTACACCGACCCGCAGCTGGCATTTTTTTTCGAGCGCGCCCAGCAGGCCGGTACGGCGGACGAGGCGCCGATCGCCGAAGCGCCAGGCGAACCCTCGCTGTTCGCCCTGCTGCCGGCCTACGCGCTGAGCGAAATCAAGAGCGCCTTCAAGATCGGTTTCTATCTCTACCTGCCCTTCGTCATCGTCGACCTGGTGATCTCCAGCATCCTGCTGGCGCTGGGCATGATGATGATGAGTCCGATGATCATCTCGGTACCGATCAAGCTGGTGCTGTTCGTCGCGCTCGACGGTTGGGCCCTGTTGTCCACCGGGCTGGTCGGGCAATACCTGATGTTGCCGGAATGAGCGCGGACGGATGAACGACCTGGTGTATGCCGGCAACAAGACCCTGTACCTGATCCTGCTGATGGTCGCCTGGCCGATCATTGCCGCCACCGTGGTGGGCCTGGTGGTCGGGCTGATCCAGACCGTCACCCAGTTGCAGGAGCAGACCCTGCCGTTCGCGCTCAAACTGCTGGCGGTCTCGGCCTGCCTGTTCCTGCTGTCGGGCTGGTACGGCGAGACGCTGCTGGCGTTCAGTCGGGAAGTCATGCGCCTGGCGCTGGGTTGACGGTCGCGTGTCGGTGGCGCTGTTTTTCGACCTTCACGCCTGGCTGGCGGCAGCGCTGGTGGCCTCGGCGCGCTGGGCGCCGATCTTCTTCATGCTGCCGTTTCTCAACAGCGGGGTGCTGACCGGTGCGTCGCGCCAGGCGGTGCTGGTGCTGGTCGCGCTGGGGTTCTGGCCGAGCGCCGGCATCGCCTTGCCGGCACTGGACACGCTGGCGTTCGCCGGCCTGTTGATCGGCGAGGTCGGGATCGGCATCCTGCTCGGTTGCCTGTTGTGCTGGCCGTTCTGGGTGCTGCATGGCATGGGCAGTCTGATCGACAACCAGCGCGGGGCGATGCTCGGCAGCACGGTCGACCCGGCCAATGGCGTGGACACCTCGGAACTGTCGAACTTCCTGCAGTTGTTCGCCACGGTGATCTACCTCGAAGGCGGTGGCCTGCAACTGATGGTCGAGACCCTTGCCCGCAGCTACCAGTTGTGCGCGCCGGGCCACGACTGCGAGATCGACCTGTCGCGGTTGCAGGTGCTGCTCGATGGCCTGCTCGGCAAGATCCTGGTCATCAGCGCACCGGTGGTCGCCAGCCTGCTGATCTGCGAGGTGCTGCTGGGGCTGCTGTCGCGCTATGCGCCGCAGATGAACGCCTTTTCCGTCTCGCTGACGGTCAAGGGCCTGGTGGCGCTGGCGGTGCTGATGCTGTACTTCGGTGGCTATCTGCCGGATGAGGTGCTGCGTCTGGGGCAGTCCCTGGACAAGCTGGCGGCGCATCTGGGCACGACAGGGCGGCCGTGACATGTCCGACAGCGCCTCGAAAACCGAAAAGCCCACGACCAAGCGCCTGCGCGATTCGGCGCGCAAGGGCCAGACCTTCAAGGCCAAGGATCTGGTGATCAGTTGCATGATGTTGTGCGCGATCCTGTTCCTGGTGTTCGGCGTGTCCCTGCTGGACGTCATGGAGGTCTATCGGCGGATCATCGCCGCCGGCCTTGCCGATGACAGGCAACGCTATACCGCGCAACTGCTCAGGCTGGGGTTGCTGTGCATCCTGCCGCTGTCACTGGTGTGCGTGTTGAGCAGCGCATTGCCGGCCTTGTTGCAGAGTGGTTTCGTCCTGGCCTTCGAGGCCCTCAAGTTGAACCTGGATGCGCTCAATCCGATCAACGGCTTCAAGAAACTGTTCAGCCTGCGCACGCTCAAGGACACCGTCAAGGCCGTGCTCTACCTCGGCAGCTTCGGCGTGGCGCTGTGGGCGGTCTGGCATCTGGAGCGGCAGTTGCTGTTCGCCCAGCTGTTCGCCGAGCCCGCCGAGCTGTTCCCGGCCTGGGGGCGGATGCTGCTGAGCCTGCTGCTGACGTTCCTGGTCTGCGCGCTGTTGATCGTGCTGCTCGATGCCCTGTGCGAGTACTGGCTGTACATCAAGGACCTGAAGATGGACCTGCACTCGGTCAAGCGCGAGCACAAGGAGCAGGAGGGCGACCCGCAGATCAAGCACAAGCGCCGCAACCTGCACCTGGAATTGCTTTCCGAGCAGGTCCGCTCGGATATCCGTGGCTCGCGGGTCATCGTTGCCAACCCGACCCATATCGCCATCGGCATCTATTTCCGCCCGGACCTCAGTTTTATCCCCCTGGTCAGCGTGATCGAGACCAACCAGCGTGCCCTGGCGGTGCGCGCCTATGCCCGGGAAGTGGGGATTGCGGTGGTCAGCGATATCCGCCTGGCCCGACGGATCTACCGCACTCACCAGCGCTACAGCTTCATCAAGCTGCAGGAAATCGAGGAGGTGCTGCGCCTGCTGGTCTGGCTCGAACAGGTCGAGCAGGCCTGAGCCGGCCGCGCCTGGCCAGGTGGCCATGAGCGCATTTTGGCGGTGGGGCGGCGGGGTTTTTGGCTCAATGCAGGCGTCAATCAGGCAGGCGCCATCTTCAGGAGTGTGGTCGATGAGTCGCAAAGACAGGCAAGAGGACGAACAGATGGCTTTCGAGGCGGTGCAGGCCGTCCTGGAAGGCATGCCGCTCAAGGATGTGCGCGGGATCAGCGATGAGCAGATGGACAGTCTTTATGCCTACGCCTACGAGTTCTACGAACAGGGGCGACTGGATGACGCGGAGAAGTTTTTCCACTTCCTGTGCATTTACGACTTCTACAACAGCCAGTACTGGATGGGGCTGGCGGCGGTGCATCAACTCAGGAACAACCATCAGAAGGCGATCGAGCTGTATGCCGTGGCCTTTGCCCAGGGCAAGGACGACTACCGTCCGATGTTCTACACCGGCCAGTGCCAGCTCGCCCTCGGACAGGGCGGCAAGGCCAAACTGTGTTTCGAGTACGTGCTGGAACGGGTCACCCACGACGATTTGCGCAGGCAGGCCCAGGTCTACCTGGATGCCTTGAGTCATATCGATAGCCGAGCAACGGAGGATCAGCAATGACAGAAATCAATGGGGTCCCGGGTGGCAGATCCCAGGTTGTTCCTGACGCAACCCCCTACGCCGAGGCCGCCCGCAAGGCGGCCAGGACCGATGAGTTCCAGCGGCTCAACCACGAGCTGCTGGCGGGCCTGGAGTCGGTGGACTACAAGGCCGAAGGTGGTGCCAGGAGCGATGCTCGGCCGCGTCTGCAACCCCCGCCACCACGCGCGGGTGAAGACCACCTGAACGCCGAAGGCGAGTTCGTCCGGTTGATCGCCTCACTGGTCGAGTTGCTGGGTAACAGCAGTCTGGAGAGCCTGAAAAACCGCCTGTCCATGCTGCGCTCGATGGCGCATGCGTCCCAGCAGGCGTTGCAGCGGCTGTCCGCCGATTATGCCGAGGCGCTGGCCGAGTTGGTCGCGGCCCAGGGCGAGGTCGACAGCAGCCAGGAGCGGCTGGAGGGGTTGAAGGCCCGGCTCGAGCAGGCCCAGGGTGAACTGGAGAGGGCCGAGTCGCACCTCGCGTCGCTGAGCCCTTCGTCGCCGGAGTATGCCGCGGCGAAGGCCAGGCGCGACCAGGCCAGGGCCACGGTCGGCAGCCTGCAACAGGGTTTCCAGCAGGCCGCGGATGCTCATGTGCAACGGCTTGGCACCGCCAAGCTGGCGGCCATCAAGGCCGAGGGGTTGGCCCGGCAGGTCCGGGACAAGGCGGCCGGGCGTCCCATCGGTGACGAACTGGGCCAGCAACACCTGAACGCCGCAGGGGCCCTGACCTTGGCGATGGCGAAGCTGATCGAGCTGCTGGGGGATGCGGCCGACCAGCAGTTGCAGGCCGACCAGGAACTGTTCCTCACCATGCAGGTGGCCCGACAGGAGTTCATGCGGATCAAGTCCGAGGAGTATCAGGAGGAAGTGCGCAAGGCCGAGGCGGCCCAGAAGGCGATGGGCTGCATCGGCAAGATCCTCGGCTGGCTGGTCATGGCCATCAGTGCGGTGGTGGCGGTGGTCAGCACTGTCGCCACCCTGGGCGCGGCAGCCCCCGCCGCCGGTGCGCTGGTCGCCGCGGCGGTTGGCATTGTCGGCGTGCTGGCCTCGCTGTCGGACATGATCGTCAAGGAAGCGACGGGCAACTCCTTCATGGATAAGGCCATGAAACCGGTGATGGAGGTGTTCCAGAAACTGGTCAAGCTCATGGCGGACATGTACAGCCAGGTCCTGATGGCGATGGGCGTTCCCGAGGACAAGGCGAAAATCATCGGCTCGATCATGGGTGCCATCGCCGCCGTGGTCACGGTCATCGCCGCCGCAGTGGTGGGTGTCCAGGCTGCGGGGCCGGTGCTGGGTGCGGTGATGAAGAAGGTCATGGAAAAGCTCGGCGACGTGTTCTCCAAAGTGGTGCCGGAATTGCTCAAGCGCGGCATCGGCAGTCTCGGCAAGAGCCTGGCCAGCCTGGCGGAGCAGTTGCGTGGCCTGGTGGCCTCGTCCACCGATGAGGTCGCGATCAGCCAGTTGAAGAACCGTCTCGAACTGCTCCTGGCAACGGTCCAGACGGTGGGAACCGCCACCCAGTCGGGGCTGCAGATCAAGAATGGCATCCACCAGAAGCAGGGCGCCGAGCACCTGGCCGACATTCGCGTCAGCATGGCCATCGTCGATGCGCTGGGAGGCTACCTGGAGGAGGCGCTGGAGACCTTCGCCCGGTTGATCGAGAACAATGACGAGCAGATGAAGCGCTTCATGGCCAGGGCGCAACAGGATCACGGTGCCGCGCTTCAGGTGGCCCGCAATATCAGCCTTGAACGGAGGTAGTCCCATGCACGGAATTTCCAATGTATCGCTGCAGCAGCCGGTGAGCGGCGAGGTTGGCCCTCACGAGTCCGTCGGTAGGCCGCCATCGCCATCGGTGAAGTCGGTCCTCGATGGTGCGTTGCTGCAGCGCAAGCTCGACAGCCAGGTCTCCTGCGCCCATGCGGACACCCCGGAGGTGCTCAGAGGGCCCCTGGCGATCCACGGTTTCACTGATGCCGAGCTGGCGACGCTGCTCGAGCCTATGGATGAGCAGCAGCTCAGGGAACTGCGCAAGCTCGGCTCATTCGACGTTGCCGATCTCGCCAGCCTGATCGGTCGGCTTGGCAATGAGGAACTGACCCGCCTGAGCGATATCAGTGGGCTCTGCGACACCAGCCTGGACTTTCTGGTGAATGAGGTCGTCCGGCAGTCCGGCGATGAGGAGCTTGAGTCATCGGGCTTCGATCCCCGGGTCTGGGAAAAGCATGTTGGCGTGCTGCTGACGGCGATCATCGCCTTCAATATCGCCCGGGTGGCCAATGCCCAGTTGCGCGGACACTTCAGCGTGATGTCCGCCAATGCCGCAGTGGAGCAAGGCAAGGCGATTCGTGAAGGTGGCAATGCCAGTCTTTACTCCAGCCTCGGTATGGCGATGGCCGCCGGTGCCTTGTCCGGAGGCGGTCTGGTCCTCTCGATCAAGAGCTTTCAGGGCCGGCAGGCCGATATTGTCGATAACAAGCTCGTTGCACTGAATGCCGGTCAATACAAGGCCGACCTGCGCAAGCAACTGCAGGACTCGGAGAAACTGAGTGCGCTCAAACCTGACGAACGGCAAAAGCATCGAACCTGGTTGAAGGAGCAGATCATTGACGCCGGCCAGCGACAGAAGAGCGCGCAATGGTTGAGTCAGTTGGCATCGCGCCGGCCGGATCAGTTGGCCGCGATCGGCAACAGCATGAGCTCGGTGTCCTCGGTCGTCAGCAATGTGGTGAGTGCATCCATCCGCCTCGAGGAGATCGCCCAGAATGAACGCGGGGTGCTGCAGCAGAGCAACCAGAATGTGCAGAAAAACCTCGCGGAAGAGCAGGGGCAGGTCGATACCAGGGATGCGGCGTTGTTGCAGAAGCTGATGGAGATCCTCGATCAGATCAATCAGTCGCAAAGCAGCATTATCGATGCTCTGGTGCGTGCCTGATGGATATCTCGAACATCCGGTTCACCTCGAACTGGGACTTGGCCCGGCGTCCGGCCACGCCAGAGGAGCAGGTTCCTGAAACCGCCGCCTTGCCCTGTGGGTCCAAGGCCCCGTTGGATGTCGCGCTGAAGGCCGTCCAGAGTCAGCTGCAGCGGCTGCTCGACGCCCACGGGGACCGGCGCGACTACACGCAGAAGGTGCTGGAGCAGCGCCTGAAATTACTCGATGAACTCTCCATCGGCATCATCGAGGGCAACGACGAGATCGTGATCGGGCAACGGTCGATCATCAATGAAGTCAACGGCGCTCTTCCAGGCGAGGTCCGCACGCAGGCCGAAGGCAAGGCGGGGCAGACACCGGCGTTTTTCGACAAGCTGATCGAGCTGATCAACCTGATCGGCGGCAGCTATCTGGACGTCTACAAGAATGTCGTCCAGCAGTACTCGGCCTTTTTCGATGCGTTCAACCGCGAGATCACCTCGAAGATGAAGGACTGGATGGAAGCGACCAACGAAGGCAAGGAAATCACGCTGAATGTGAAGCAATTGAAAGCTGCCTTGGAAAAGCTGATCGATGCGTTCAGCAAGGTCGAACCCTTTGATCCGCAGAATCCTGACAAGCCAAGCGGCGTGTTGTTTCCCAAACCTCCGGAAAGGTCCACCACGGACAAGGAGGCGGCGCAGCAGTGGTGCAGTACGCTGGGCCTGGACCCTACCAATCCGGACATCCTGAAAGACGATGGCAACGGGAATTTTTCCGTCATGCTCGACACCGGCCCGCTGAAACAGATGCTGCGGGACCTGCCAGCCGGTGATTCGGTGACGTGGGACAGCGCGCTCTTCCAGTCCTGGCAGACCGGCTTCAATGCCCAGGGTGAACGGCTGAAGAACAAGCTCCAGGAGTTCACGCAGAAGTATTCCAGCGCCAACTCGACCCATGACAACTTCATCAAGGTCCTGTCCAACCACATCAACCAGTTCGCGGACATGCTCAAGGGCATGGCCCACACCTGATCCACCTGCCTGAATCCCTTCACACCTTCTCGAAGACGAAGCCCGCGGAATGCACCGTCGGCTTCGTCCTGCCCTGGAGAAACAACCGATGAGCTATCTGAAACCAGGTCACTGCGAGCACTTCATCGAGCAACAGGTCATGGTATTGCTGGCGGGCCATTTTCAGCTGGAGCGAAGAAGGATCCTGCTCGAATCGCGGCTTATCGAGGACCTGTACCTGAACTCGATGGGCATCATCGAGCTGGCGATACTGCTCAACGAGGCCTTCGAGATCGATTTGCCCGACAGCGGTGTGGCCGGCTGGCGCACCATCGCGGATGTCTGTCGGCTTGTAGGAAATACTCGGCAGCGACGCAGAACTGCGGAAGTTGTCGACGCTTCGTAAGGACTTTTCTGTTGCTACCTATCCACAGCTGCATGAAGTTTTTTGAATATTCAAAGCTTGTAGTGTTTTTCCTGTTTATGCGGAGAAATGTCCTACGGATTGTTGTGGGTCAAGTTTCTATAGTCGTTTGGTTCCTCGTGACGAGCCTGGGTTGTTCGGGGTCGTTTTTGAATGTCAGTCCATCTGCATAGAGGTTTCAAGCTTGATATGGGCCTTGCCACTGATAACTTCCTGAAACAATCGTTCGCGTTCGGCGAGTGGCTACTGCAAGGCGATGGGGTGCTGCTGCGAAATGGAAAGGCCGTTCATCTGCCGCCCAAGGAATTGCATGTCCTGCAGCTGCTGCTCGGTAGCGCGGGCCGGCTGGTCACCAAGGACCATCTGCTGGACTGCGTGTGGGCCGGCAGCGATGCCGCCGAGGAGTCCTTGACGCGCTGTATCTACGCCCTGCGCAAACTGCTCGGGCCGGGGCGCGGCCATATCGCCACCGTTTATGGCAAGGGCTACCGCTTTACCGCGGCTGTGGCCTCGCTGGCGCCGTCTCCCGGTGACTACCCGACGGGGCCCTCGCTGGCGGTGTTGCCGTTTCGCCAGGCGGACGAACTGGCGGCGTCGAATCTGCAGGAGGCGACCATTCGCCAACTGAAAACGGCCTTCGACGGTACGCTGAGGATTCTTCCGGCGGCCTTGACGCTACCAGGGCCAGGTGCGGTCGATACCCGGCAACTGATGGAGCAGTTGGCGCCCGACTACTACCTGAGCGGGCGCTTTCAGATCCTGGGTGATCGCTTGCAACTGTCGGTGGAGTTGATCCGGGGCCACGGTCATTACCTGGTGCATGGGCCCATGCTCGTCAAGGGTACGAGTGAGGAGGTGCTCGGGGCGATGGTATCGCTGGTGGCTCGTCACTTGCCCGAGGTGCGTCCCGCCGTCGACGGCTGTTCCTCCTACCCCCTGGCCCTGGCCTTTCTCAAGGGCATGTACGGTTTGCAACGGCACACCCCGCGGAGCGTGCGGGAGGCCCTGCTGTATTTTCGCCAGTGCCTGCAGATGGATGCGACTTACGTTCCGCCCTGGTGGGGGGTGGCCGATGCATATCTGGCGCTGTCGCAGTTGGGGCTGCTCGACCAGCCGAGTGCCCTGGACAAGGCGCGCGAGGCGGTGGCCCGGGCCCTGCAACTGGAACCGGGCAACCGCGAGGCGTTGGCCCGGTTGGCGCTGGTCACCAGCCTGCAAGGTTGTGACGATGCCGCCCAGGTGCTGTTCCAGCGTTGCCTGCTGGGCAGCGAGCGGGCCGACATCCATTACCTGCATGCCTGGCACCACTGGGTGGGCGGCCGCGACGAACGGGCGCTGGAGTGCCTGGATTCGGCGCTGCGCCAGGATCCCGCCTCGATTCCCGCCCAGTTGATGCGTATCCGCATCGCTCTTGCCCATGATCCCCGGGCAGCGCTCGCCATGACCCGTGAAGTGCTGGAGGAACAGGTCGATGAACATCCGGTGCTGCGTGAGCAATACGCTGCCATTCTGGCCCGGTGTACGCAGTTGGTGGCGCCTGCGGATTCGGCCACAGCGCACCAGTCACGCCGGGCATGAGCCGCAGATACCGGCGTATTGTCTGGCTGCTGCTGTTGTGGGCGGGCTCGGTGCCGGCCTTCTGCTGGGAGAGCGCCGGACGCGGCCATGGCATCGAACCGGAGCTGTTGTTCGCCATTGCCCATGTGGAGAGCGGCCTGCGCCCGCAGGCGATGAACCACAACCCGGATGGCAGCCGAGATATCGGCCTGATGCAGATCAACAGCCTGCACCTGCCGCGACTGTCAGAACAGGGTATTACCGAGCAGCGCCTGCTCGATGAACCTTGCCTGAGCGTGTGGGTCGGCGCCGCGATCCTGGCGCGCTTCATCGAGCACCATGGCTATGGCTGGGCTGCCGTGGGTGCCTACAACGCCGGGAGCGCCGAGGATCGCCAGGGCGCGCGTGCGCGTTATGCGCGCAAGGTGTGGCGTTTCTATCGGGTATTGGTGCCGTGAGCGGGGCGCGATTCTGATCGGAATATTCCAGGCGCAGCGATGCAGTGATCAGGATCGGCCAACCGGGCCTGGCTAACATCCTTCGACGCTTTCGCTATCGAAGAGGGTGGTGATGTCGGATAACCCCTTTTTACCCTGCGTACTGAGAGTGGGCAGTGGTCTGCTGCAAGGGTGCGAGTTCAGGCTCTGCAACAGCCGCACGCTGTTCATCGTCGGTGCCGCCGACCTGCTCGGTGACGATGGCCTGGTCGCTGCCGTACCCGATGAGGCGATCTTCGTTCCACTCGAGCGGCGCGGTTGCAACTTCGAGGTTCTGCTCGGCCCGCAAGAGGCCAGGCTGCGCATCCTCGGTGACGAGGTCGAGCTGCGCGAGGTGGTGTTCCAGCGCAATGAGCGGATCGGCGAATTGCTCATCGCGCTACGGCCCGAAGGCGAGCCCTGGGCGCCGGGGCTGTTTGACGCGGTGCTGCCGAGCGAGCCGATGAAAGCCGCTCGTGATGTGCGGCCGTTGCTCAAGAGGGTGGTCGTCACCGTATTGCTGTTCATCCTGTTGGCAGTCTGCGCGGCCGTTTCGTCGTTGCCGATGGAAAGCTCCCGGGCGGATATCGCCGCACTGCTTGCCGGCACCCGCGAGGTGCCCAGCGTCCAGCAGGGAAGGGATGGGCGGGTCTATGTCTTTGTGACTTCGGAACACGATGCGGATTGGAGTCGCCAGGTACTGATGCGACAGCGCATTCCCGGCAGGGTGCTGGATGTGCTCGATGAGGGGCGACGCCTGGAGTCGTTGCTGGTCGAGCGGCTGCCGGCGTTGAAGGTGCTACGGGTCGACCTGTCGCAACCGGCCAGCGTGCGGGTGCTGCATGGCGCTGGCGGGCGGCCCGATGCCGAACTGCGGCAGCAGGTCTCACGGCTGCTGTTCGGTGAGGCCGCCTACGTGCAACAGGTGGACTTCGAGGCGCGGGATGAACACCTGCTCGCCACCCTGGCGGCCCGCGGCCTGGAGCAACTTGGGCTGCCGTTCGAACAGATCGGCCAGGGTGAAGGCACCCTGTTCAAGGTTGCCGGCGATCTGCGTGATGCCGAGCGCGAAGAGGCCCGGCGCTTTGTCGACGGGTTTTACCGGCGCTGGGGCAACCGTGGCGTGCGCTTCGATATCGAGCTTCGCGACGATCCGTTCAAGGGACACTCGTTTCAGGCAGGCCCTGAGGGCTATATCAAGACGGGTCATTCGTCCTGGCATTTTCCAACGACGCAACACAAGTGAGGTGATGGATGAGTATCCCAAGACCGATCGAGTTTCCTGAAGACTTCCTGGGCAAACAGGCGCAGGCCTTCGAGGACGGCGCCAAGCAACTCAAGGAAATACTGGACAAGGCGTTGACGGAGCTCAAGGACAACCCGTCGGACCCCGGCCTGCTGGCCGCCTACCAGACGGCCTTTTCCTCCTACACCGTGTTCCGCAATGTCCAGACCAACACCATCAAGGGCTTCAAGGATATCGACATGTCGACTATCCAGGCGGCGCGTTGACCTTCCATTACCCATCCGGCCGGTGTCGGACACCGGCCCTTGCGAGGGATGTCATGTCCTATTCAATTCCGAGCGTCGGCCTGCTTGAGCAGGTGGCGCTGGTCGAGCTGCGCAGCCCTGCGCAAAGCTCGCCGGTGTCTCTGGAGGCACGCCTGATCGAGGCCTTTGCCGGTGCCGCGGTGGACTCGGCGCAACGGGTCGAGAGTATCCAGAGGATCATGACCGGCCCGGATGTCACCCATCCGGAAAAACTGGCCCAACTGCAGGAGCAACTTGCGCAGCACACCGTCGATGTCAACCTGCTCAATATTCTGGTACGCAAGGCCGTGGGGACGGCAGAAACCCTGCTGCGCTCGTCATGAAATCCTGGGCGTGCCTGGTGCTGTTGTGCCTGTGCCTGGCGGGTTGTCGCCAGCCGGCGTTGCTCGAAGGTCTCGACCAGCAGCAGGCCAACGAAGTGGTGGCAGTGCTGCAGCGCAACAACATCGGCGTGGTCAAGCATGAAAACGGCAAGGCCGGCTACAGCATCAGGGTGGCCCAGATGGATTTCCCGGCGGCGGTGGACCTGCTCAGTCTCTACTCGTTGCCCTCCAGGCCGCGGCTGGAGGTGGCCGAGCTGTTTCCCGCCGACTCGCTGGTCGCCTCGCCCAGGGCGGAAAAGGCCCGGCTCTACTCGGCCCTGGAACAGCGCCTGGAGCAGTCCCTGAGCCTGCTCGAAGGGGTGGTTTCGGCCCGGGTTCACGTCAGCTACGACCTGGATGCCGGGGACGGCGGGCGCAAGGCGCCGCCCGTGCACCTGTCGGCACTGGCGGTGCATGAGCGTGACGTCGAGCCCGGGCTGTTGATCAGCGATATCAAGCGACTGTTGAAGAACAGTTTCGCGGCGCTGGAGTACGAGCACATTTCCGTGGTGCTCAGCCGGCGGGGGCCTATTCAGCATATGGCGCCCACCCCCGCCGAGCCGCCGGGCAGCGCCTCGTGGATTGCCGCGGTGATCCTGCTCGCGGTCGTGGGGCTGCTGGCCGCCGCCGGCTGGTTCTACCATGCGCGGACCCGGCAGGTGCGGCCATGAACGGGCTGGATGAATGCCAGCGGCAGATTCTCTGGCAGCCGCTGGACTATCTGGCCAGCGGGCGCCTCCCACTGCCCGAGGCTTGCATGGGGGAACCGGCACGACAGGCGCTCAATCGCATTCTGCTGGAAGGGCTGCAGTTGCCGATGTCATTGCCCACGCCGGGCGCCTTCACCCGCCTCTGGATTCGTCAATGGCGGCAATTGCCGCAGATCGCCCGGTTGATGGGCGCGCAACGCCTGTGGCCGTCACTGGCGCGAGGTGCGCGGATGGGCCTGTTGTCTGCCCAGGTGCGAGACTTCGCCCACTGTGCCATCGGTTCCCGGCTGAGCTGGGAGTTGTGCGCCGACTCTCCGTTGCTGGAACAGGTGGATGGCGTGGGGCTGGCCCACCTGCTGGCATTCGACGAGGCGCTGCCGGTGGCGCTGCGCGAGCGACTGGTGCTGATGTTCAGCGAGGCGGTGGTCGCCTGGCAGGCTCGCCTGCCGGTTCCGCCGCCCGATCACGTGCTGTTTTTTCTGGCGGTACAGCATGCTCGACAGCATTCGTAGCCTTGACGGGGTGCTAGCGGGCGACGCGGTACACATCACCCGCCAGGAGCTGGCGACGGTCCGTCGTTGCCGGGCGTTGGAGCTCGAGGCCCGGCGCCGGGCCCGTGACCTGCTCGATGAGGCCCACAGCCAGGCCGAGGCCATCCAGGCTGCGGCCTTCGCCGAGGGGTATGGCGAAGGCGTGATGCAGGTGGCGGTCGATCTGGCCAGGGGGTTGTGCGAGTCCCAGCGTCTGGCCGACCAGTTGCACGAACAGATGGCCGAGGCGGTCCGGCAATTGCTGAAGCATCTGCTGGACGACCCGCGCTGGTTCGACGAGATGCTCGAACATTGGCTGGCGGAACAGGCCGATGCGACGCGGATGACCTTGCAGGTGCTGTTGCCCTTGCGCTATCGAGGACGGGTCGCGGTCTTGCGCGAACAACTGGAGGGTCTGGGAGTGCAATCGGTCAAGTTCGAGTTCGCGGATCAGGAGCGGCATGTGGTCCGTCTGGGTGAGCAACTGTTCGAGTTCGAGCTTGAAGCTGCCCGGGAACAACTGGCACCGCGCTTGCTGAACCGCCTGGCGGGGCTGCCCGACAGTGTGCGCGAGCTGGATGAGCGGGCGCGGCAAACCTTGGCGCGACTGGTCTCGAGCTTTACCGGAGCCGGCATGCCGCCACCCACTGGAGCCGATGATGCGGATTGAAAACGGTGAGGGCGTCTCGCCGAACCCGGTCGCGGCCGCCGATCCGGTGATCTCCCTGGAGCAGCGCCTGGCCGTCGCGCAGCCGCCTGGACCGGGCTTCGAGGATTTCTACCGGCACTTGCTGGAGCTGGCGGGGGCGGGTGGGGCGACGATCGTGCGATTCATCAGCGGTTATCGCAGCAGTGCCGAAGGCCGGCCGGACTATCACACCCTTGATGAACAGATGAAGGTGGTCGGGCAGGTTCTGGCGCGATTCAGGGAGGAAGGCCTGGCGGGCTCGGCACAGGAACGGGAGATGCGCGAGGTGATGACCCGACTGTTTGGCGCGAGCCTGTTCATCAATCAGTACATGCACGAGATATTCCAGCCACCGGGCGAGGATAGTTGGGAAAACGCGGACTGGTGACCTCGCTTGTCGGGGGGCTGCCCGGCTATAATCACAGGTTCAATTCGCCGCCATCCGAGTCATGCCCGCCCATGTATAACCTGGCCCGCCAGCTGTTGTTCAAACTTTCCCCGGAAACTTCCCACGATTTGTCCCTGGACCTGATCGGTGCGGGCGGTCGCCTGGGACTCAACGGCCTGCTGTGCAAGGCGCCGGTTGCGAGCCCGGTGACCGTGATGGGGCTGAACTTCCCCAACCCGGTGGGCCTGGCCGCGGGCCTGGACAAGAACGGCGCGGCCATCGACGGTTTCTCCCAGCTGGGTTTCGGCTTCGTCGAGATCGGCACGGTGACCCCGCGGCCACAGCCGGGCAACCCGAAGCCCAGGATCTTCCGCCTGCCCGAGGCCGAGGCGATCATCAACCGCATGGGCTTCAACAACCTGGGGGTGGACAACCTGCTGGCCCGCGTTCGTGCCTCGCGCTACAGCGGCATCCTCGGCATCAATATCGGCAAGAACTTCGATACCCCGGTGGAACGGGCGGTCGACGACTACCTGATCTGCCTCGACAAGGTCTACACCCACGCCAGCTATGTCACGGTCAACGTCAGTTCGCCCAATACCCCGGGGCTGCGCAGCCTGCAGTTCGGTGATTCGCTCAAGCAGTTGCTCGAAGCCCTGCACAAGCGCCAACAGGAGTTGGCCGCGCAACATGGCAAGCACGTGCCCCTGGCGATCAAGATCGCCCCGGACATGACCGACGAGGAAACCGTGCTGGTGGCCCGGGCCCTGTTGGAGTCGGGCATGGACGCGGTGATCGCCACCAACACCACCCTGAGCCGGGTCGGTGTCGAGGGCCTGGTTCACGGTGACGAGGCCGGGGGGCTGTCCGGTGCGCCGGTTCGTGAGAAGAGCACCCATACGGTCAAGGTGCTCGCAGCGGAGTTGGCCGGGCGTCTGCCGATCATTGCGGCGGGCGGGATCACCGAGGGTGAGCACGCGGCCGAGAAGATCGCCGCCGGCGCGAGCCTGGTGCAGTTGTATTCGGGCTTCATCTACAAGGGCCCGGCGTTGATCCGCGAATCGGTGGATGCCATTGCGGCCTATCGTCGCTGAGGCTGCAAAGGCGGCGAATCGCGGACATTAAAAAGGGCTCCACCTGGAGCCCCTGGGCCGAAGCCCGCCGCCCGGATGGGGCGCGCTTGATTGAATCGTCATGCTCGAATTGTAGTGTCGGAATGTGCCCTGATCAGCCGACAGCGTGAAGTTCGTTGAGTCTGTGGATGCCCGCGGTGCCGGTCATACCGTCCCAGTTGTCGCCACGTCCTTCGCGCCAGCCGTTGATCCAGGCTTGGCGCACCGACGGTAGAGTAAAGGGGCAAAGCTCACGGGATTTGCCGTTAACGCCGTACTGATATCCGCGTAAAAACGCTCTTTCCAACGGATCACGCTTGAGTCTTCTCATAGGGTGTTGCCCTCACTGGTTGACTGTTATATGTCCCGTCGGCCTCTTCTCGAGGCCGGGCAGAATGCATTGCTCTGCATCTGCTTGGTGCCCGCTGCCGGCGTGGCGAGCTCCGCTCCGTACGAAACGACCCGCACGCGTTATCGGCGAGTTTCGTCTGGAGCGGGATGTTGACGCCAATGCGACGTCAACCTGAGTTGATTTCTAACCAATGCGTAGAAGCGTGTGAATGATCGTTTTGTCATAAGGACGTAACGATATGAGTGTTAGGGCCATAAGCTCGGCTGGCCTTTTGCTCGGCTTGCGGCAGAAAATCCAGCTATCATCAGCCCTTGCATGAACAATGGGTTTAATTCGCCATGGCGAATACCGACCTGTTGTGCTCAGGTATTATTCGACGAAGGGTCACGATGTGACTTTTTGTTACGGAAAGATTGAACTGCTCCGGCGTCCAATTCCATTTATCCCGTGCTTTCTTCAAGTGACCGGGCAATGGCATCAGCCGGGGTGGAACGGCGCAATGGTGCGCCACACGAGCACTCTTCGAGAAAAGTGCTCGATCGAAACCGAGCGGGCGATGCGTCGTCCGTTCATTGACTGCTCAAGGCCCTGGAATTCCCATGTCGGATCGTTACGAACTCTTCCTCACTTGCCCCAAAGGTCTCGAAGGCCTGCTCCTTGAGGAAGCCGTCGGGCTTGGCCTTGAGGAGGCGCGCGAGCACACCTCGGCCATTCGCGGCCAGGCCACCATGGAGACCGCCTACCGGCTGTGTCTCTGGTCTCGGTTGGCCAACCGGGTGTTGCTGGTGCTCAAGCGTTTCCCGATGAAAAACGCCGAAGACCTCTATCACGGCGTGCTCGATGTCGACTGGCAGGACCACATGCTGGCTGATGGCAGCCTGGCGGTGGAGTTCAGCGGTCACGGTTCGGGTATCGACAACAGCCACTTCGGGGCCCTCAAGGTCAAGGACGCCATCGTCGACAAGCTGCGCACCCCGGCTGGCGCGCGTCCGAGCATCGACAAGGTCAGCCCGGACCTGCGCATTCACCTGCGCCTCGATCGTGGCGAAGCGATCCTCTCCCTCGACCTGTCCGGGCACAGCCTGCACCAGCGTGGCTATCGTCTGCAGCAGGGCGCGGCGCCGCTCAAGGAAAACCTTGCGGCGGCGGTGCTGATCCGTGCCGGCTGGCCGCGTATCGCCGCCGAAGGGGGCGCCCTGGCCGACCCGATGTGTGGCGTCGGTACCTTCCTGGTGGAGGCGGCAATGATCGCGGCCGATATCGCGCCGAACCTCAATCGGGTCCACTGGGGCTTCGATGCCTGGCTGGGCCATGTGCCGGCGGTATGGAAAAAGGTTCATGCTGAAGCCGAGGCGCGTGCCGAAGCGGGCCTGGCCAAGCCGCCGCTGTGGATTCGTGGTTACGAGGCCGATCCACGGTTGATTCAGCCGGGGCGCAACAACGTCGAGCGGGCCGGCCTGAGCGACTGGGTCAAGATCTACCAGGGCGAGGTCGGCACCTTCGAGCCGCGCCCGGACCAGAACCAGAAAGGCCTGGTGATCTGCAACCCACCGTACGGCGAGCGCCTGGGCGACGAGGCGAGCCTGCTCTATCTCTACCAGAACCTCGGCGAACGCCTGCGCCAGGCCTGCCTGAACTGGGAAGCGGCGGTGTTCACCGGCGCCCCGGACCTGGGCAAGCGCATGGGCATCCGCAGCCACAAGCAGTACGCCTTCTGGAACGGTGCGCTGCCGTGCAAGCTGTTGCTGATCAAGGTGCGCCCGGATCAGTTCGTCACCGGCGAGCGCCGTACTGCCGAGCAACGCCAGTTCGAGCGTGAACTGGCTGAAGCCGGTGACGAAGCCGGCATCGCGGCGCCGGCCACCGAGCCGGCACGCCTGAGCGAAGGCGGGCAGATGTTCGCCAACCGCCTGCAGAAGAATCTCAAGCAACTGGGCAAGTGGGCCAAGCGCGAAGGCGTGGACTGCTACCGGGTCTATGACGCCGACATGCCGGAATACTCCCTGGCGATCGACCTGTACCACGACTGGGTTCACGTCCAGGAATATGCCGCGCCCAAGTCGGTCGACCCGGAAAAGGCCCAGGCCCGCCTGTTCGATGCCCTGGCGGCGATTCCCCAGGCGCTGAATGTCGACAAGAGCCGGGTGATCATCAAGCGCCGCGAGCGCCAGAGCGGTACCCGCCAGTACGAGCGCCAGAGCGCCCAGGGCAAGTTCCTCGAGGTCAATGAAGGTGGGGTGAAGCTGTTGGTCAACCTGACCGACTACCTCGACACCGGGCTGTTCCTCGACCACCGGCCCATGCGCTTGCGCATCCAGAAGGAAGCCGCCGGCAAGCGTTTCCTCAACCTGTTCTGCTACACCGCGACCGCCAGCGTGCACGCGGCCAAGGGCGGGGCGCGTACCACCACCAGTGTCGACCTGTCGAAAACCTACCTGGATTGGGCCCGACGCAACCTGTCGCTGAATGGTTTCTCCGACAAGAACCGCCTGGAGCAGGGCGACGTGATGGCCTGGCTCGAAGGCAACCGCGACGAGTTCGACCTGATCTTCATCGACCCGCCGACCTTCTCCAACTCCAAGCGCATGGAGGGCGTGTTCGACGTCCAGCGTGACCACGTGCAGTTGCTCGACCTGGCCATGGCCCGCCTCGCGCCCGGAGGCGTGCTGTACTTCTCCAACAACTTCCGCAAGTTCCAGCTGGAAGAGAACGTCAGCGCGCGCTACGCCGTCGAGGAAATCAGCAGCCAGACCGTAGCCCCGGACTTTGCCCGCAACAGCAGGATCCACCGCGCCTGGAAAATCACCGCCCGCTGATCCGTCGGAAGCCTCGGAGTCCGGTTTTTCCGGGCTCCGGGGCTGGCTAATCTACTGGCTAATAGCTATAACTCAGTCGAAGCCAAAGTGATGTAAACACGCCGGCGTGATGAGTTGTCGCCTATGTCGTCGCATGCCGTACGCCCCAGGATTCTTGGCTTTATCAGCGAGGATGCCTCTGCATGGCTGGTCGCCGTGCTGGTCCTGCTCGGCGGTGGGCTGCTGACGCTGCTGCTGGCGGTGGGGACCCGCGGGCTCTATGAGCGCCAGTTGCAGCAGCGTTTCGAGCTGTTGGCCAGTGAGCGTTTCAGTCGCATCGAGGAGCGCTTCGGTGATCAGGCTCAGCGGCTCGACAGCCTGCGACGCTTTTTCGTCAATTCCGACGTGGTTTCCCGCCGTGAATTCGCCGGTTACGCCCGGCCGTTGCTGCTGCGTACCCAGGCCTATGCCTGGGCGCCACGGGTTGGCGGCCGCGCGCGGGCGCTGTTCGAGCGGCGGATCCGTGCCGAGGGCTTCGCGGGTTTTTCCATTCGTGAACTCGATGCCCAGGGACACCTGCGCGTGGCGAGCGTACGGGACGAGTACGTGCCGGTGCTCTACAGCGAGACGCAGAGTTCGCTCGGTTCGCCGCTGGGCCTCGATCTGCTGGCGCAACCTCTGCGTCGGCAGACCCTGGAGCGGGCCCGGGATTCGGGCTTGATGGCTGTTTCGCCGCCGTTGAACCTGGTGGGCGTCGAGCCGGGCTATGACCGTGGCGCGTTGCTGGTGGCACCGGTGGTCATGTCTGCCACCGTCGGGCAACCGCAACCGGGGCCCCTCGGTTACGTGCTGGCAGTGATCAGCATGCGCCAACTGCTGGCAGATGGCCTGCCGGAGCAGAACCTCGACAATCTGTCGGTGCGCATCCTCGACCTGTCGGCCGAAGGCGAGCACGAGGTGTTGTACCAGTCGCTCAATCCACCGGTGGAGAGTGCCCTGGTGGCCGTACGCCTGTTGCGGCTGGCCGATCGCGATTACCAGGTGATCATTCACCCCAGTGAGGCCTTCATGCAGGCCAATCATTCGTCGGTGACCAGCCTGGGAGTGCTGGGCGCACTCCTCAGTGTGCTGCTCAGCGCACTGCTGTACAACCTGGTCAGCCAGCGCCAGCGTGCCTTGCGCCTGGTGGAGCAGCGCACCGCGCAGTTGCGCGGGCGCGACCTGCTGTTGGAAAAGCTCAGTGCGAACGTGCCCGGCAGCATCTATCAGTACCAGCTCAACCCCGATGGCAGTGCGCATTTCGTCTATGCCAGCGCCGGTACCGGGGATACGTTCGAGGTCGATGTCCAGCGCCTGCAGGAAAATGCCGAGCCGGCGTTCGATCGGGTGCATCCGGATGACCAGGGGCCGTTGCGGGCTTCGATCCAGGTTTCTGCGGCGCAACTCAGCCCCTGGCGCGAGGAGTTCCGTGTATTGCTGCCGACTCGCGGCCTGCGCTGGTTACGGGGCGAGGCCACGCCCGAGCGCCTGCCCGGCGGGGCTGTGCTCTGGCACGGCTACCTCTCGGACATTTCCGATCTCAAGCGGGTCGAGGAAGAGCTGCGGGCGTTGTCGGTCACCGATTCCCTGACCGGCATCTACAACCGGCGCTACTTCCAGGAGCGGCTGCGGGCCGAGCTGGCACGGGTTCAGCGTGGGGCCGGCCACTTGGCGGTGATCATGCTCGATATCGATCACTTCAAGTGCATCAACGATCAGTACGGCCATGCCGAGGGCGATCGGGTGCTCAAGGAACTGTGCCAGCGGGTCAATCATCGCCTGCGGCGCACCGATGTGTTCTGTCGCCTGGGGGGAGAGGAGTTCATGGTGCTGTGCCCCAATACCGATGCCGAACAGGCCGAGACCCTGGCGCTGGAACTGTGGCTGGGGCTGCGCGCCACACCATTCGAGCGGGTTGGCCAGGTAACGGCCAGTTTCGGTATCGCCAGTTGGCGGGCGGGGGAAGGGGCCGATGCCCTGTTGCTGCGGGCGGACTCGGGTGTGTACCTGGCCAAGCAGAACGGCCGCGACCGGGTGATGGTGGCGCAGGACTGAGGCTTCAGTCGCCGCGCCACCGTTTCGAGGCTGGAGATCAGTCGTCAGACCGGGCCGGCCGCGGCTGGCGATACAGGTCGAGCAGGACCTGGTCCAGTATCGCCGAGGCGCCCCAGGGCTTCGGATCGTTGAGAATCGCCACCACCGCCCAGGTCGTGCCATTGCTGTCGCGGCTGAAGCCGGCAATCGCCCGTACGGTATTCAGCGTGCCGGTCTTGATATGCGCCTCGCCCGACATCGCCGTGTGTTTCAGGCGCTTGCGCATGGTGCCGTCCATGCCGGTGATCGGCAGCGAACTGATGAACTCCGCGGCATAGGGGCTTTTCCAGGCGGCCTGCAGCATGCTGGCCATTTCCCGGGCACTGACCCGCTCGGCGCGGGACAGGCCGGAACCGTTTTCCATCACCAGGTGCGGGGCGGTGATGCCTTTCTGCGCCAGCCACTGGCGGATGACCCGCTGGGCGGCCTTGGCATCGTCGCCGTCGGCATCGTTGCGGAACTTCGCGCCCAGGCTGAGGAACAACTGCTGGGCCATGGTGTTGTTACTGTACTTGTTGATGTCGCGGATGATTTCCGTCAGGTCCGGCGAGAAGGCGCGGGCCAGGACCTTGGCGTCCTTGGGCACCACGCCCTGACGATCCTTGCCCTGGATGCTGCCGCCCAGTTCCTGCCAGATGGCGCGTACGGCACCGGCGGTGTAGGTCGGGTGATCGAGCAGCGACAGGTAGGTCTGCGAGCTGCAGCCCTCGGCCAACTGGCCGCTGACGGTGACGGTGGTCGAGCCGTCCGCCTGGGCCACCGGGTTGTAGCGCACATCGCCACTGCACTGCTTGGCGTTGATCACCTTGACCTGGTTGTCGATATGAATGCTGGCGATCGGCGGCTCGACCGACACCAGTACCTTGCCCGAGTCGTTGCGGGCCACGAAGCGCAGCGCCTTGAGGTTGACCAGCAGGGCATCGGGCTTGACCAGGAACGGCCGGTTTTCGTCGTTACCGTCGTCGTCGAACTCCGGCAGTTGTTGCGGTGGCACGAAGAAACTGCGGTCGAGCACCAGGTCGCCGGTCACCTGGGTCACGCCGTTGGCCCGCAGGTCGCGCATCAGCAGCCAGAGTTTTTCCATGTTCAGCTTTGGGTCGCCGCCGCCCTTGAGGTACAGGTTGCCGTTGAGAATGCCGTCGCTCAGGGTGCCGTCGGTGTAGAACTCGGTTTTCCACTGGTGATTGGGGCCGAGCATTTCCAGGGCGGAGTAGGTGGTGATCAGCTTCATGGTCGAGGCCGGATTCACCGACACGTCGGCGTTGAACACGGTGGGTGTGCCGGGGCCGTCGAGCGGCAGCGTGACCAGCGACAGGGCACTGTCCTGCAGCTTGTTGGCCTTGATCGCTTGTTGGACTTTGGGGGACAGGGTGGTGTTGACGGGAGCGGCGTAAGCGGGGAGTGCCAGGGGCAGCAGAAAACTGGCGAGTACCAATGGGCGTAAAGATTTGATCATGTGCAATAAAGCCCTACAGCCGAGGGAAAAAATACGAGGGCGTGGTAAAAAAGCCCTCAATGGTCATGAAAGTGACGGCATTATGCATCAGGCTGGTGCTCGTGGGGGCTAGTCGGTCACGGCGTTTGCGCGAATTTTTCCTGCCGTTCGGTCGGTGTCGTGCACTGATCCGGGCAATTGCATCCTTAAACTGTTAAAGTGCCGCCCGTAATTACTTTTGAGGATTGTTTCATGGCGACCAACCGTTCCCGGCGTCTGCGCAAAAAACTGTGCGTGGATGAGTTTCAAGAGCTGGGTTTCGAGCTGAACCTGGATTTCAAAGAAGACCTGAGCGAACAGGCTATCGATGCGTTCCTCGACGCTTTCCTGAAGGAAGCCATGGAAGCCAACGGCCTGGGCTATGTCGGTGGCGATGACTTCGGTCTGGTCTGCCTGATCAAACGTGGCTCGGTTTCCGAAGAGCAGCGCGCTGCCGTTGAAGCCTGGCTCAAGGGCCGCAGCGAACTGACCTCGGTCGAAGTCAGCCCGTTGCTGGACGTCTGGTACCCGGAAAAGCCGCTGAATCCGGTAGCCTGATGTGACTCGGGCTCAAGCCCGAGACATAAAAAAACGGACACGTCGGCGTGTCCGTTTTTTTTGCCGGTCGAACCATGAACCTGGTTCTATCTCGTATGGGGGGAGGCCAGAGTGGTGAGCCCGGCTTTAAAAAGCCCATTCGCGGATAGCTCCCGCTCCCACAAGGTCTGCTGCCAGCACAACCGTACTTCTGTAAGAGCCGGGCTTGCCCACGAACCGCCAACGGCGGCCATTCTCCCCATAAACCAGTCTCAGTCGTAGATCGCCTTCTTCTTCCAGTCCGCCTCGACTTCCTTGAGCCCCTGGGTCAACTCGTTCACGTCATCCTCGGCCGGCTGGGAAGTCTCCAGTACCAGGGCATTGGCCCGGGCCAGCAGTTTTTCCATCAGTTGCAGCTGTTCGGCATAGACCGCCGGTTCCTGTTGCTTGCGCAGATACTGGGCACCGCGTTCGAAGGCCAGGCGCGCCTGCCCTGGCTGCTCCTGTTGCAAGGCCTGCTGGCCGAGGTTGTTGAAGAACTCGATATGCAGCAGCACCAGGATATGGCGAACCTCGCGAATCCATTGCTTGGCCTCGTTGGCGGGCAGGAAGCCTTCCTGTGCGGCGCGGGTGATCTGGCTGTGCATGGCTTCGAGCAGGAAACGCACGTCCTTGGCCTTGGCTTCGGTCTGGATCGGCGCGGTTGGATTGTTGATCGGGATCGACTCGCCCTGGGCGATCAGGCCGTTGAGTTCGGCGATCCGGGTCTTGAGGCGATCGTTGCCCTTTTCCATGTTCAGCAGACGCTGGGTGACGTTGAGTTCCAGGCGCGTCAGCAGCAGCTTGAGCCCGGGGCTCATGAACTGGCCGGGGAAGGTTTCGGTGAGTTCGCCGCAACGACGCAGGCGATCGCCGAGTTCGACCTTGAGGCGAGCCTTTTCCAGCTTGCTGTTCTCGGCCATATGGTTGAGGAAGCCGATGCCGATCAGGAGAAAGATCCCGGCTGCGACCAGCAGGGTGATCATGAGTGGTGTCACCGTTAAGACCTCTTCAAGGTGTAGTGCAGAATCAGTGTAGTGGCTTGGCGTTATCGCTGATAGCGTTGAATGACGTGCTGCACGGTGCCAGGGTGTTTCCGCAGAGATATGTGCACATTGCCATTATTTGGGCTGGCGGACTATAGCGCCTTGTCGAGTGCCAGAATACAGGCGTCAAACCCGGGACGCGAGAGAGCCTCCAAAAGGGCCGCAAACCGGGTCGAAGTCATTGATTTAAATAAATTTATCTTTGGGGGTTGACGACCCTGCGAACCATCCATAGAATGCGCGCCACTTGCAGCGTAAAGCTCACAGCGAAACGCGGCAGGGAGTGAATGTTGTAGCGTGTCCCCTTCGTCTAGTGGCCTAGGACACCGCCCTTTC
>NZ_AQOH01000017.1 GCF_000364705.1 Pseudomonas fuscovaginae SE-1
TCGAAAGCGTGCTCTACAGCCCGCCGATTCATGAAGACTGGCGGCTGTTCGTCGGGGCCGGCTATGCCTTCGGCCGTTTCACCGAAGGCGATGCCCAGCGCCGCTGGCAGCGGCTGGGGGTGGAGAACCGCTCCCGCGACATGACCCTGCAGGCCGAGATCTCCAACCAGTCCTACGGCTACGGCAGCAAGCTCGGGGCCCGGGTGTCGGCGGCCTTCGATATCGACGATCACTGGCAGTACGGCGCCAGCCTCGAACGCCTGTCGGCGGCGACGCCGCTGCGCGCCCTGAAGAACGACATCAGCGCCAATTCGGCCAGTGCCTTCCTGCGCTGGCGGGCCAATGAAAGTCGCGAATGGAAACTGGCGATCACCCCGTCGCGCTTCAGCGACGGCAACCGTCGCACCGAATACCTGCTCACCGGACGCGAGGGTCTCTATAGCAGCGCCCGCGTGCAAGTGGACCTGGGCCTGGAAGTCGGCGCCAGCCACAACAGCAAGAACGAGGACGTGCCGTACTTCAACCCCAAGTCCGACTTCAGCGTGCTGCCGACGGTGAACATCAACCATGTGTTGTACCGCCGTTACGAAACCCAGTGGAGCCAGCAGTTCCAGGTCGGTGCCGGCACCTACAGCCAGCGCGATCACTCCACCGGCGCGATCGCGCTGCTGGGCTATGGCCAGCGGGTGATCTGGAACGATGTGCTGGAGGCCGGGGCCAACCTGAGCTGGATCAGCAGACCCTATGACGGTGACCGCGAGCGCGACCTGCGCTTGATCTTCGACCTGACCTACCGCTTCTAGCCGAGGTGGATGATGCATGTGATCACGCGTTGCGTCCTGTTGCTGGGAGCCTTGCTGGTCGGCGCCTGTGTGCAAAAAACCGTCGAGTTCGTCGCGCCGGCGCAGCGACCGGTGCCGGCCAATGAGGCGCCGTGGCCAAAGAACCACTTCCTGAGCCTGACCTATCACGACGTCGAGGACCGTGACCCCGACCAGCAGGTCGTCGCGGTGCGTACCGAGCGGCTGGTCGATCAGTTGGCCTGGTTACGCGAGAACGGCTACCGGCCCGTGAGCGTGGATCAGATCCTCGCGGCGCGCAACGGCGGCCCGGAGCTGCCGCCCAAGGCGGTGCTGCTGACCTTCGACGACGGCTATTCGAGCTTCTACACCCGGGTGATGCCGTTGCTGCGCAGTTATCACTGGCCGGCGGTACTGGCGCCGGTCGGCGTGTGGATCGATACCCCGATGGACAAACCGGTGGATTTCGCTGGCCAGTTGCGTCCGCGCTCGCAGTTCCTGACCTGGGCCCAGATCAGGGAAGTGGCGGCTTCCGGGCTGGTGGAAATCGCCGCCCACACCAATGCCAGCCACCAGGGCGTGCTCGCCAATCCCCAGGGCAACCTGCAACCGGCGGCGGCGACCCGGCGCTATGACGCGAAGACCGGCCACTATGAAAGCGAGGCCGAGTTCCAGGCGCGCCTGCGCGCCGACGTGGTCGCCATCTCGGCGAAGATTCGCGCAGCCACCGGTTATTCGCCGCGGGTCTGGGTCTGGCCGTACGGTACCGCCGACGGTACCGCGCTGAAGGTGATCGAAAGCCAGGGCTACCAGGTCGCCCTGACCCTGGACGACGGTATCGACAGCCTCGATCAACTGCTGAGCAGCCCGCGCCTGCTGGTGTCCTCCGATCCGGACCTGGTGCACTTCGCCAGCAGTGTCGTCGCGATGCAGGCCCATGTGCCGATGCGGGTGGTGCATGTCGACCTGGACAACGTCTACGACCCGGATCCGGCCCAGCAGGAGGCCAATCTCGGTCGGCTGGTGCAGCGCATCGCCGACCTGGGGGCCAACACCGTGTTCCTGCAGGCCTTTGCCGACCCGACAGGCGATGGCCTGGCCCGCTCGCTGTACTTCCCCAATCGGCACCTGCCGGTGCGCGCCGACCTGTTCGACCGGGTCGCCTGGCAGTTGCGCACCCGCGCCCATGTCCAGGTGTTCGCCTGGATGCCGGTGCTCAGCTTCGCCCTGGATGAAAAACTGCCGCGTGTCAGCCGCTGGGAGCCGGCCACCGGCCAGGTTGCGGTCGATCCCAAGCAGTATCGGCGCCTGTCGCCATTCGATCCCGAGGTACGGCGGATCGTCGGCGAGATCTACGAGGATCTGGCCCGGCTGACCTCGGTCGACGGCATCCTCTATCACGACGACGCCGTGCTCTCCGACTTCGAGGATGCCGGCCCGCAGGCGCTGAAAGCCTACGCCGCCGCCGGTCTGCCGGGCAGCATCGGCGCCCTGCGCGACGATCCGGCCACGTTGCAACGCTGGGCGCGCTTCAAGAGCCGCTACCTGATCGATTTCACCCATGAACTGACCGCCAAGGTCCGGGCTATCCGCGGGCCGCAGGTGCAGACCGCGCGCAACCTGTTCGCCGAACCGGTACTGAACCCGCAGAGCGAGGGCTGGTTCGCGCAGAACCTCGATGACTTCCTCGCCAACTACGACTGGACCGCGCCCATGGCCATGCCCTTGATGGAAGGGCAGAGCGGGCGGCAGGCGGCCGACTGGCTTCTGGCGCTGGTCGACAAGGTCAGGCAGCGCCCCGGCGCCCTCGAACGCACGGTATTCGAACTGCAGGCGCGGGACTGGCGCAGCCAGCCGGCGCAGGATCTGGATGGCGAGCAACTGGTGCAATGGATGGGGCAGCTCAAGCGCAAGGGCGCCACCAGCTTCGGCTACTACCCGGACAACTTCCTCGAGGGCCGTCCCGCCGTGCAGGTCGTGCGTCCGGCACTTTCCAACAAGTGGAACCCCTAGATCATGATGGATCGAATCGTCGCACTGATCGTCCTGGCACTCGTCCTCGGTTTTCCACTGGGCGTGATTTTCCTGGTCACCGGGCAATTGCTGATGGACTTCGTGTTCTTCTACCCGTTGTTCATGTCGGGCCTGTGGATGGCCGGCGGCCTGTACTTCTGGCTGCATTGGGAGCGGCACTGGCCGTGGGAGGCCGATACCCTGCCGCCGCCGTTGCCGGGCGAGCCGCTGATCTCGATCCTGATCCCCTGCTTCAACGAGGGCGACAACGTTGCCGAAACCATCGACGCAGCGTTGACCCAGCACTACCCGAATATCGAAGTCATCGCCATCAACGACGGCTCCAGCGACAACACCGGGCAGATGCTCGACGAGCTGGCGCTGCAGGACCCGCGCCTGCGGGTCATCCACCTGGCGCAGAACCAGGGCAAGGCGGTGGCCTTGAGCATGGGCGCGGTAGCTGCCCGCAGCGAGTACCTGGTGTGCATCGATGGCGATGCGTTGCTGGCGCCGCATACCGCCGCCTACCTGGTGGCGCCACTGTTGCAGAACCCTCGGCTGGGCGCGGTCACCGGCAATCCCAGGATCCGTACCCGCTCGACCCTGGTCGGGCGGGTCCAGGTCGGCGAGTTTTCCTCGATCATCGGCCTGATCAAGCGCACGCAGCGGGTGTTCGGGCGGATCTTCACCGTCTCCGGGGTGGTCTGCGCCTTCCGCCGCACGGCCCTGGACCGGGTGGGCTACTGGAGCCCGGACATGATCACCGAGGACATCGACATCAGCTGGAAGCTGCAGCTCGATCACTGGAGCGTGTTCTACGAGCCCCGGGCGCTGTGCTGGATCCTCATGCCGGAAACCCTGCGCGGGCTGTGGAAGCAGCGGCTGCGTTGGGCCCGGGGCGGTGCCGAGGTGCTGTTCAAGAACGTGCGCGGCATCTGGCACTGGCGCCATCGCTACCTCTGGCCGCTGCTGTTCGAATACTGCCTGTCGACCGGCTGGGCGTTCACCTTCGTGCTGTCGATCATCTTCTACTGCCTGGGTCTGTTCATCGAGCTGCCGGAAGCGATCAACGTGCAGCGCATCCTGCCCCCGGCCTTTACCGGGCTGCTGCTGGCGGTGGTCTGCCTGGGGCAGTTCGCGGTCAGCGTGCTGATCGACCGCCGGTACGAACGGGACCTGTGGAAGATCATGTTCTGGGTGATCTGGTACCCCCTGGTGTTCTGGCTGATCAGCCTGTTCACCACCCTGGTCAGCTTTCCCCGGGTGCTGTTCGGCCAGGACGGCAGGCGGGCCCGCTGGATCAGTCCGGATCGCGGTATCAAGCCGTTCGATGGCGACAAGCAGAAGGTGCGTCCATGAAAATCATCAAGACCCGCCAGCACCCCCTGATGGTGGTCATCGATACGCTGGTCACCCTGTTGGCCTGGGCCGGCCTGCTGTATCTGCTGGTCGAGGGACTGTGGCCGATGTTCGACGGCCACGCCGGCCCGCGTATCGACATTTCGTTTTTCAAGGCCCTCGACACCCTGCAGATCTATCTGTGGGTGGCCTTGCTGAATGCGCTCGTGCTGATCGCCTGGGCCCGCTACCAGCAGCGCAAGAGCCGTGGCTTCGCGCAACGGCGCCTGGCCCCGCCGGTTGTTGGCGACGATGGCCTGAGCCGCAGCTTCCGGCTCAGCGAGGACAAGTTCGCGCGGATGCGCGAGTCCGCCTCGATGATCGTGCACAACGACGAGGACGGTGGGGTGCGTGAGGTGTTCACGCACCTGTATCGCGTCGAACCAGGCGAGCAGCCCCAGCCGCTGGCGCCGCATCCGCATGTGATCCGCCTGCCTTCGGAGGGGGATGGCAAGCCGCAGGGCTAACTATCTAGTGCCTGGCCGCGGGCGTTGGCGCCTTAGGCTTCTCCCTTTTTCCATGGAAAGAGGGAAAGCTCATGGAGAGCCTCCAGCAGGCCCCGGACAACGGCGGGGCAGCGACCATATTACCTGCGCCCGACAGCGTACTGCTCAAGCGTTTCGAAGAGCGATTGCTCGAGCACCTTGCCACTTCGCCGCATCCCAGCCTTTCGCTCAATCGGCTCCAGGAGGCGTTGAACCGTGCACTCGATCATCAACGCGAGCTCAAGCGCCTGCTGGAGCGGGCGCCACGGATCGGTGTCGTACTCGGGCAACTGCTGCGCGAAAACTTCGGGCATGACCCGCAACACCTGTTGTTCAACGTGCCAGCGGGTGACGGTGACGAACCGACGAGCCGCAATCTGGTGCAGGTCGCCCTGGCGCTGCTGCGCAATCCGTTCCTGTCCCTGGAATCGGGAGTGGTGCTGAGCCTTGCTGGCAAGCCGGGTGGCATTCCGGCGCTGACCCCCGCCCAGGTGCTGACCCGCCTCAAGAGCCTGGGATTGGCCTCCAGGGTCGCCGCCAGCCTGCACGACTACTGGCAGCAGCCGGCCGATGGCTGCCACGTTTCCCGTCGGCAGCGAGTGGTCGAGCTGCACAGGTTGATGTTTCACGACAAGGCCTTGCTGGCACAAGGGCTAGGTGTGCTGTCCGCCACGGCGACAGCGATGCTGGTGGGACTGCTGGACGCGCCGTCCGCCCACGTCCGGGAGCTGGCCGGCGGGCGTTGGGCCAAACTGGTGGTGGCGGAACTGGCCTGGCCAGGTGTCGGCCCGGTCGCCCCCGTGCTCAGCGGTGCCTTGCACCTGTGGAGCTCCGGTAGCGATGCACGGGGTCGGCAGGTGGTGTTCGTGCCGGGCGTCGCCGAGGAGTTCTTCGAGTTCACCAGCCTTGCCGAATTGCAGCGTGAACTCCCGAGGCACCTCAACGCACCGGGCAACTATGCAGCCTGGCGATTGCTGCCCCTGCAGGAACGCCATGAACTGTTCGGCCAGGCGGACCCGGCCGCCCTGCCATATGGCTTCCTGGCGCGTGCCCCGCTGGACGACGATGCCCTGGCCCACAGCGCCCTGGGCCGGCTGGATACACAACTGGCCAACGAATGGGCCGGGGCATTGCTGATCAATACGGCCTACCTGTTGCCACAACGGTCGAGCGCCGCCATGCGCCTGGCGCCCTTGCAGGCGGTGGAGGCCGTGCAGCAGGCACGTTCTGCCCTGGCTCGCCTGCCGGTGATCCGCCCGCTGCTTGCGCGTCTGTTGCGCAGTGATGAGCGGCACGGGATGCTGGCGATCACCTTTGGCAGTCTGTCCGCCGGCATTCCCCTGCGCTTGCGCCAGGGCAAGGTTCGTGAGCAGGAGCGTGGCCTGCTCGGGTTGCTTGGGCAGGCGGATGCGTCTCAGCCGAGGGCCCTGCTGGACGACCATGAGCCATGGCTTGCGCAGGTAGGCAAGGTGCGCGGGCTTCTGGGCGACCGCGATCGCTACGCCCAGGCGTCGTTCTGGAGCGGCAGGGACGAACTGGGTGTCGAGCTGGCCGACCGGCTTGCCAAGGGCCGTTGCCAGGCCCTGTTGCATGAGGCACGGATGCAGCGCCAGCTCGGCTTGTTCGGGCAAGCCGAGCTGGCGCGGCTGCTCGATGTGCTGCCCGCGGCGCTGCTGGCGCAACCCCGTGTCGTCTCCGATACCCAGGTGGCGAGTATCGCGGTGGGGCCCGCGGGAGCGCCCTGGACGTTGACGGGAGCCTGTGTCATCTGTACCCGTGAGGCGCTGGCCGACCCTCGGCTGAATACCGCGGCACTGCTGTTCGTTCCGGGGGACCTGGGCGGCCTCGAGGCGTTCGTGAGCCTCGACAGCCTGTCACAGCGAGTCGGCCTGACCCTGCTTGATCCCGAATGCGAAAGCCTCTGGCCACTGGTTGCCCGCGAGCGGCGCGGCGAGCTGCGCGACTGGCTGCGCGAACTGGCGCCGGGCGCGGGTGTCCCGGTGCACTATCAGGTCATTGTCAAGGACGCCTGGCAGCAAGGAGTGAAACAGCAGATCGAGGAACACCTGCGGACCTGCCGGGCGATCGAGGGGGGCCTGCGGCCCTTCTCGGAAATCGGTGATGCCCGCAGCTCGTTGCAGATGCTTGCCCATGAGCTGGAACAGAACCTGCGTGTTCCCGGACATGACGCCCGTGAGCGGGCGCTGGAGAACCTGGCTGTCCTGCAACTGACTGCGGCGCAGGCCCGCGAACTGCCCGAGTGGCTGGCACAGGCGCAGCTTGTCCTGCGCCAGCGCTATGCCCGCCTGCTGAGACATTACCTGTTGAGCGCGCAGGCCCTGACGCAACGCCTGGAGCAGCGCCTGCCGGACCTGGACGACTTCGCCCGTGCCAAGCTCATCGAGCGGCTCGAGCGGGATGGTTTTCATCCCGGCCTGGAGATCGACAAGCCGCTGCTCGACCTGCCCGACCGCGTCGAGCGGGTGTGGGTCGGGCACCCGGAAAGTCCGGCCGGTGGCTCCACCGCGAAGACGGAGGTCAGCCCGCAACGCCGGCGCTACAGTTTCCTGCAACTGGCTCTGGAGAACCTCGACCCGCATGCCCCCGCCACCCGGCTGCGGCTGCAGCATGGGCGGATCCTGGACCCGGCCTGGCAGGAGCGCCTGACACCCGACTACCTGATTTCGAGCATTTCCAACCTTGACCTGGGCGGGCAATACGACACGCTGATCCACCAGGCCTTCTATGGTATCGACGATCCCCGGCATGAAGCCGTACCGGCTTTCGAGCGGCAGTTGCTGGCGCGCCTGGTACGTCAACGGGCCCGCCTGGAGCTGTTCAGCGCGAGGCAACAGGGGCTGGGCGAGCAGGCCGCGCGGTTGTTCGAGCGGGCGCTGGACGAGGGGGCCGGCCTGCAACCGCGCAATGACGGTCCGGCACCGGAGTTGTACTTCCTCACCTTCGCCGGTCGGGCCTTCGCCAAGGCCCGGCATGTTGGCAATGCCGTGGCGATCCGCGACAAGGAGTCCGGTCTGACGCTGGTCTATCTGCCAGGTGCCCCGCATGCCCAGGTGTTGACCGAGTACCCCGGCCTGGCAGCGGCCCAGCAGGGATTGGTCGACCACGAGCAGGCGTTGCAGCGGATCGAGGACATTGCGCAACGGTTGTCGGTGGGTTGGGCGGCGCAGGTCATCGAGGAGTATCCCGCCGAACTGGCTGTCCCGATGACCTGTCCGCCAGCCGATCAGCTGCCGGAGCCGGTACCTGAGCTGACCCATCCGCTGTTGGCGGCCAAGCCCGGCTGGCTGTTCAAACTCATCAAGAGCTGGTGGCACAGTGAGGTGGAGCAGCCATTTCCGGGGCCTGAGGCACTGAAACAGGAAGTGCGACGCGAGATCGAGCAGAACCCCGGGCACTGGCTGCGCCTGGAGAGGACCCGGCGTTCGGACCTGACGCTGATCCTTGCCCATGCCCTGGTGTTGCGGGCCCAGCAACGTGCCAGGGTGGTATCCCAGTCCAACCGACAGTTGTCACAGCAGCGCGAGACCCATGAGCGTGAACAGCGCACGGCCTACTGGCTGAGGGTGCTGTCGGTGGTGCCGGGTATCAGTGTTGCCGTCAATATCCGCGACAGTGCCGTGGCCTTGCGCCAGTTCTCCCGCAGTGGCGATCCGCGTGATGCCTTCGAGCTGTTCAAGGCGGTGCACATGGCCCTGGTGGATATTGCACCGACCCTCTACCCGGTCGCCATGGCGGCTCGGCCGGCACGGGTTGCCCTGGGGGCCTGGGCACGTGCGGCCCTGAAAAGTATCAGCCGCAGGCGTCTGCTGCAGGGCCGGGGCGCCCTGGCGAAGTTCGATGCGACGGCTCGCCCCGCGCTTGCCCTCCCGGGTTATGCCGCGAACATCGCCGGGGATGGCGCTGTGCCTTTGCACGGTCCGGTCAATGCCGGCAGCCAGGTGAAGGAGGGTGTGCAGTTCATCGGCGATGGGCACCATCGCTACGAGGTCTATCGACCCAAGGGCGAGTCGGCCTTGCGTCTGAAGAAAACCGCCGAACAGCCGAATGAGCTGATCCTGTACATCCGCGAGTCGGGAGAGCACCTGTTGCGTGCCGATGCTCCCGAGCCGCAGCCGGGCCCCAGTCGCGGATTCTTCCACCGCCCCTGGGAGGCGGTACCTGCGCCATCAACGGCGCCGGTCGCCATGTCGCGACTGGAGTGGATGAGCCGTCGGCCGGCTGCTTCATCCTCCCACTGGAGGGCCTGGGGGCTGGCATTGGCAGACAGCGAAGTGGTGGAGCTGCCGCCAGGCAGGGGCCTGTATCGAAACCGGAGCAGCAATGCCCGCCTGTTGAAACTCGATGACCGCTACTTCGAACTGCTGGCCGATGGTTCCGATATCGAGCCCGAGATCGTTTTCCTCAGGCGCCCCGGCCCGCTGGCCGAGTTGGCCCTGAGCGATTTCGAACACTGGTGGTCCCACCTGGACCAACAGCCACTGCCGGTGAGTTTCGATCCACGGAGCGGCGTCTGGACGCCCCGCGCGCCGTTGTTCGAGGTGCCCGGACCGCAGCTTCTCGAACCACTGACCGGGCACATGAGCGCAGGCAGCCGAACCCGCACGCTCAATCGACTGATCGAGCGCTCCGAGACCGGCAGCGCGGCGGTGACCGCCAGCCGCATGGTGGCCCTCAAGCGCACGCTGGAAACATGGGGTGCGCGTGGGGTGGACCTGCATGTGCTGTTGCGGGAGCTGGAGGGGCGGGTCGCTCAGCGTTACTTTCGCATCGGTTTGCCGGAGGGGAGCGCAGGCTTTTCCCGGCTGGATTTCGAGCCTTCCCACGTGATCAATCCACGTTTCTTCGATGTCGAGGGGCGGCACCGGGTCATGGACCTGTCACTGCACACCGAGCGGGCGGTGAGAGACATCCTTCTGCAGCATGGTTTCGTGGTCAACGAGATACCCAAGGGGCGCTCCTTCCTCTCGGTCAACCTGGAGTGCACCCATCCGGCGTCCGAGTACCGTTATCTGTTCCTGCTCAAATGGACGCGCAATGATGCGCTGGAGTTTTTCCGTTCCCGCGGCGCGCCGGTACAGTTGTCGGATGCCTGGTTGCGCCGGTTGGTCGACACCCGCTCGATCGGCCACAGCGACCGGCTGCAACCGGCCAGGGCGGCGCTGGAGCAGGGGCGGCTGGTGAAGCTGGTCGCCGGCCTGCAGCGGGTGCCGGATTCGCAGCGGATCGTGGTGTTCTTTATCCGGGTACAGTGAGCGGCTGTGGCCTCGAAGCGACTGCTCTGAGGACAAGCCAAACGTTGTGAAAACCAAGCCTTGAGGAAAGGAATCATGTTCGGCCTGGGCGCATTGAAACTGGTTGGCTGTACGCCTTTTCAACCGCCACCGCCGGAGTTCACCCAGTGGAGCAAGAAAGGCGTGTCTGTCGAAGGTGTCATAGACGCCATGCATGGCTGCGGCTATAGCAATGTCGACGGGGCGGGAGACAAGGCCCCGATCGATGTGGTACTCACACGCTTCTACTGCATGAAGGACTCCGGTTTTTCCTTGCCCGGTAACGTCTATCTCTGCAAGGTTGGCCGCATCGGCGAGTCACCGGTGTGCGAAGGTCGTCGATAACGATTCTATGGATGGAGAGTGGGCAATGAACAACAGGAACAACGTCAACCAGGCACGTCATGGTCATTGGGTTGCGACCGCACTTTGCGCGGTTCTCGGGCTCGGCGGCTGCGCCTCGTCGATGTCCACCACCGGCGAGCCGGGGGTGAAGATGGGCGATAGTTACTCGCAGGTGCTCGCCGTGGTCAGCCGCAACAATGCCGTGACCAAGGAGGTCAAGGGCGAGGGCTTCAGGGCCGAAGGCTACTCGCCGACGTTCAAGGACTGTCGCATCAAGTATTTCCTCTTCCAGGGCGCCGATGGCTTGCAGCGCGTGAGCTTCGAACCGGCACCGCAACTGTCGGTCAACCAGAACTGCCGCCAGCCCTGACAGGTTTGTCTTTCTCAAGCCTGTTCATCCGCTTGAGCGTGCTATGGCGCGTGAGCCGAACAACCGGCCGTGAACAGGTACTCAGCGAGTCGCTTGCCCATGAAAACTCCATGTATTGCCCCTGTCATGCTTCTGCTACTGCTGAGCGGCTGTGGCCAGCTGTCCAATGTCCGGTCGTTCTCGACCGCCTACACCTCGCCACAGTCGGGGGAAACGGCCCGCCTGCGCGTCGTCAGCGACGGCATGGTGCGTGCGGTGCCCGGACGCAACTGCCTGGATTGGACGAGCCCGGGCGCCGGCGTGATGGTGTCGGCGCAGTCCGGTTTCACCGACCGTAACGGCGAGCGTCTGGGCATGCCAGGTGTGGCACCCCGCTTGGTGGATGCCGTTTCGTCGGAGCTGGTCATTGCGGCGAACAAACCCGTCGCCTTTCATTTCCTGGCCCAGCAACACTACGCCCGGCAGTGCTTCAGCACCCTGACCTTCGTACCCCGTCCCGGCGCGGATTACCTGCTGCGGGCAACCACGGCCGGAGCGTGCCGGATCGAACTGGATGAACTGCGCGGCAGTGAGGGACAGTTGCAGGCCGTCGGGGCGTCGCAGACGGCGAAGGCTTCGATGTGCAACGCCATGGACAATTTCTAGCGGCAGTTGCACGACCTTGAAAACAAAAATGCCCCGGATCGACGATCCGGGGCATTTTTCGAAGATGGCGCACTCGGCGGGATTCGAACCCACGACCCCTGCCTTCGGAGGGCAGTACTCTATCCAGCTGAGCTACGAGTGCTTGTGCGGGCGACATCATACCTATCTAGACCCTGGGCGTCCACGCCGGTTTTCAGCCGCTGACTTTGCCCTGTCCCGGCGGCTCGTTTTCCCGCACGCCGCTGGCGCGGATTCCCCGGCCAAGGGCTTTCTGGCGCTTTGACGCAACTGATCTATCGTTCTCCTGCTACGGGTTCGCCGAGCGTTTTCCTCGTTGTCGTCGCCTCAGGGAGAGATGCATGTCCACCGTCAATCCGCAAATCACCGACGCCGTTACCCAGTCGAACGTCCAGGTCGTCGGCAGCGCGCCGGCCACGGCGATCGCTTCGCTGTGCCAGGTCAGCAGCCACGCGGTCAGTCTGGCCCTGCAGAATGCGGTCAGCCAGCAGCAGGCGCTGAATATCATCGGCAACGCCACGGTGGCGTCCGCCGTGCAACAGATTCTCGCGGCAGGAGCACGCTCATGAGCAAGGACGACGCGTCTGGCGCCCAGCCGCAAGCGACCGATCCCGCTGCAACGGCGTCGGCGTTGCTGGGGGAACTCAACGAGCAGTTGCTCAAGCAGGCGACCGCAGGCATCGGCAACGAGGCCCTGAACCGGCAGATCGTCGAGGCGGTGAACCTGATCAACACCCAGTTGGCGGCCCAGGTGCCGGCGCTGTCGGCCCTGGGGCCCGAGCTGCTGACCCGCCAGGCCGGCGGCCTGGTCGCGCAGTCGGCCGCCAGTTATTTCGACGGGGTCACCAAGCTGGCCCTGGCTGCCCAGGGGGTATTGCTACGGCAGATGACCGAGAGCATCCTCAAGGAGGATCTGAGTGCCGCCAACGAAAGTGCCTTGGGCGCGCTCAATACCCACCTGCTGGTCAGTGGCGCCGCTGCGGTGGCCGCCGCCACCGGGGTACTGGACGCCGAAGGGGTGACCGGGGCGATCGAACGCATCGACCAGAGCATCGCCCGCTTCAGCGCGCATCTTTGCGAACGAACGTCGTCCGAGTGAATGACATTCGCAACAGGCCCCATCGTCCCGTGCAAGGAGTCAGAACATGACCGAAGTGAATTCGCAAATCACCGATGCCGTCACCCAGTCGAATGTCCAGACCGTGGCCGAAGCTCCGGCCATGGCCATGGGCAGCCTTTATCAGTCCCTGGCGCACTCCACCGGCATCCTCTTCGAGAATGCGGTTAGTAACCAGCAACAGCAGAACACCCTGGCCCAGGCCGCCACCACCCAGGGCGTGATGCGGATCTACAGCGTGGATACGAGCGCGAGCGCCGCCGATGTCGAGAAGGTCGCGCAGGCCGGGGTCGCCGACAACCTCACCAGCCTGCTGACCGTGCTGAAATCCTTCCAGTCCAGGTGATTGCCGATCTGGCCCCGTGCTACCAGGTGCCGCGCGGGGCCAGGGTGACGCTGATCAGAAAAACCCTCGCCAGTGGTCTATTCTCGTTCTTTTTTTCGAACAGACTATTGTCCTTTGACCCCATTGATCCTAGGATTCGTTTGAGATTTCAAACGCTCCTGTCTGGGTGCTGAACCGTACAGCTATCTCCTGTGCGCTATTTATGTGCTTCGGCCCGGTGAATGAATTTCCTGACGGCAGCCCTTCAAGGCGCCTTTCTACAATCAATAATTCGCTGCGCTCATGCGCGGTGCTGTTAAGGAAAGCCTACATGCAGCTCAAAGATACCCAGTTGTTCCGCCAGCAAGCCTTCATCAACGGTGCATGGGCCGACGCGGACAATGGTCAGACGATCAAGGTCAACAACCCGGCCACGGGCGACATCCTGGGTACCGTGCCGAAGATGGGCGCCGCCGAAACCCGCCGTGCCATCGAGGCCGCCGACAAGGCGCTGCCGGCCTGGCGTGCACTGACCGCCAAGGAGCGTTCGAACAAACTGCGTCGCTGGTTCGAACTGATGATCGAGAACCAGGACGACCTGGCGCGCCTGATGACCCTGGAGCAGGGCAAGCCGCTGGCCGAAGCCAAGGGCGAAATCGCCTACGCCGCTTCCTTCATCGAGTGGTTCGCCGAAGAGGCCAAGCGCGTCTATGGTGACGTGATTCCCGGCCACCAGCCGGACAAGCGCCTGATCGTGATCAAGCAGCCGATCGGCGTGACCGCCGCCATCACTCCGTGGAACTTCCCGGCCGCGATGATCACCCGTAAAGCCGGCCCGGCCCTGGCCGCCGGTTGCACCATGGTGCTCAAGCCCGCTTCGCAGACCCCGTTCTCGGCCTTGGCCCTGGCCGAGCTGGCCCAGCGCGCCGGCATCCCGCAAGGCGTGTTCAGCGTGGTCACCGGCAGCGCCGGGGAAGTCGGCGGCGAGCTGACCGGCAACCCGATCGTGCGCAAGCTGTCCTTCACCGGCTCGACCGAGATCGGTCGCCAACTGATGGCCGAATGTGCCCAGGACATCAAGAAGGTGTCCCTGGAACTGGGTGGCAACGCGCCATTCATCGTGTTCGACGACGCCGACCTGGACAAGGCGGTCGAGGGCGCGATCATCTCCAAGTACCGCAACAACGGCCAGACCTGTGTCTGCGCCAACCGCCTGTACGTGCAGGACGGTGTCTACGATGCCTTCGCCGAGAAGCTGAAGGCGGCGGTCGCCAAGCTGAAGATCGGCAACGGCCTGGAGGAGGGCACCACCACCGGCCCGCTGATCGACGAGAAAGCCGTGGCCAAGGTCAAGGAGCACATCGCCGACGCCCTGAGCAAAGGCGCCACCGTGCTGACCGGCGGCAACGCGATGGAAGGCAACTTCTTCGAGCCGACCGTGCTGGTCAACGTGCCGAACAACGCCGCCGTGGCCAAGGAAGAAACCTTCGGCCCACTGGCGCCGCTGTTCCGCTTCAAGGACGAAGCCGACGTCATCGCGATGTCCAACGACACCGAGTTCGGCCTGGCTTCCTATTTCTACGCCCGTGACCTGGGCCGTGTGTTCCGCGTGGCCGAGGCCCTGGAATACGGCATGGTCGGCGTCAACACCGGGCTGATCTCCAACGAAGTCGCACCGTTCGGCGGGATCAAGGCCTCGGGCCTGGGTCGCGAAGGTTCCAAGTACGGCATCGAAGACTACCTGGAAATCAAATACCTCTGCCTGGGCGTCTAACCCGGTCGGATGCTTCGGCGACAGGGGCACGAGAGCGCTGCTCCTGTCGCGTTTCACACGTCACTTTCAATGTGGCCGGAACCCTGTGCCAGTCGATCATCGTATGCTGGCGCAGTGCTCTCCCTGCCGCGTCATCCTTGAACCACGCCGCCCGATGAGCGGTGAATGAGGACAATATGAGCAAGACCAACGAATCCCTGATGCAACGCCGCCAGGCCGCCGTTCCACGCGGCGTCGGCCAGATCCACCCGATCTTCGCCGACTCGGCGAAGAACGCCACGGTGACGGACGTCGAAGGCCGCGAGTTCATCGACTTCGCTGGCGGTATCGCCGTACTGAACACCGGTCACGTGCACCCGAAAATCATCGCCGCGGTGACCGAGCAGCTGAACAAGCTGACCCACACCTGCTTCCAGGTCCTGGCCTACGAGCCGTACGTGGAACTGTGCGAGAAAGTGAACGCCCGTGTTCCTGGCGACTTCGCCAAGAAAACCCTGCTGGTCACCACCGGTTCCGAAGCCGTCGAGAACGCCGTGAAGATCGCCCGTGCCGCCACTGGCCGCGCCGGCGTGATCGCCTTCACCGGCGCCTACCACGGCCGTACCATGATGACCCTGGGCCTGACCGGCAAGGTCGTGCCTTACTCGGCCGGCATGGGCCTGATGCCAGGCGGCATCTTCCGCGCGCTGTACCCGAACGAACTGCACGGCGTGAGTATCGACGACTCCATCGCCAGCATCGAGCGCATCTTCAAGAACGACGCCGAGCCACGTGACATCGCCGCGATCATCATCGAGCCGGTCCAGGGCGAGGGCGGTTTCTACGTCGCGCCGAAAGAGTTCATGAAGCGCCTGCGTGCCCTGTGCGACCAGCACGGCATCCTGCTGATCGCCGACGAAGTGCAGACCGGTGCCGGTCGTACCGGTACCTTCTTCGCCATGGAACAGATGGGCGTAGCGCCTGACCTGACCACCTTCGCCAAGTCCATCGCCGGTGGCTTCCCGCTGGCCGGTGTGTGCGGCAAGGCCGAGTACATGGACGCCATCGCGCCAGGTGGCCTGGGCGGTACCTACGCCGGTAGCCCGATCGCCTGCGCCGCGGCCCTGGCCGTGATGGAAGTGTTCGAGGAAGAAAAGCTGCTGGACCGCAGCAAGGCAGTCGGCGAGCGTCTGGTGACCGGCCTGAAGAAGATCCAGGCCAAGTACCCGGTGATCGGTGATGTGCGTGCCTTGGGGGCGATGATCGCGGTCGAGTTGTTCGACGACGGCGACACCCACAAGCCGAATGCGGCCGCCGTGGCGCAGATCGTCGCCAAGGCCCGTGAAAAAGGCCTGATCCTGCTGTCCTGCGGCACCTACGGCAACGTCCTGCGCGTGCTGGTTCCGCTGACCTCGCCGGACGAGCAACTGGACAAGGGCCTGGCGATCATCGAAGAATGCTTCGCTGAACTCTGAGCCTGGTCATGCGCCGGACAAAAAGACCCGCTTCGGCGGGTTTTTTTGTTTCAGGGCACGCCAATCGGGGTTCCCGGTTGTATCTGGTCAGCTGTTTTGACTAAGGTGTCAGGACTGCCCTCGGAGAGTGCAAGATGACAGCTTTGGATTTGCCCGCTGTACCCCGTGTGTTGATTGCCGAGGCGGATCCTTGGGCGCGGGATCTGTTGAGACAGGTGTTGCTGACCGTACGCTGCGACGCGCAACTGGTCCTTTGCGGCAACGGCCAGGAGGCCTTGCAGCAACTGACCGAGCAAGCCTTCGATCTGGTGATCGCCGACCGCGAGTTGCCGGGAGTCGATGGCCTGAGCCTGCTTTACAGCATGCGCCAGAAAAAACGTTCCCCGCTGTTGCCGTTCATCCTGATCAGTTCGCGCAGTGACGTTGCCAGCGTCCGTGAAGCCCTGCCGCTGCAACCTACCGCCTACCTGACCAAGCCGCTGAATGTCGATGGCCTGACCCAGCGCCTGCAGGACCTGCTGCTCGATGCCGGGCAGAGTGTCTTCTGCGAGGTGCCGCCTCTGGCGCCGGGCATGGACCTCAAGACCTTCCTCGAGCGTCGCCGCGAGCAATCGGACGGTGCGCCGCTGATGGCCGACGTGCAGGTTGCGGTGAAACGCAGCCTCAACCCCAACGGCCTCGACCTGAAGCAGTTGGAACAGGAAATCAGCACCGACCCGCAGATCACCGCCGTGCTGATCGCTGCCGCCAACAGCGCGGCGCAGCACCACGGCAGCGCCGTGCAGACTCTGGCCCAGGCTCTGCAGCGCCTGGGTTCGGCGCAAAGCATGAACCTGATCCTCGGCCTGAGTCTCAAGCGCAGTGCCAAGCTCAGCGATGCCGCACTGGCCGATCACGCCGAGCGCTACTGGCAGTTGTCGCTGCATACCGCCGAGTACGGCCGGACGCTGGCGCGGATGTTCGATCTGGACCAGGAGCGCTGTTATTGCGCCGGGCTGTTGCATCGCCTGGGCGACCTGGCTCTGTTGCGTTGCCTGCAGGAGTGGCGGCAGGCGGGTGGCGAGCTGGATGACGGGCAGATCGGCGAATCACTGTCCGCTCTGGGCGCCGGTTACGGTTCGGCGCTGCGTACCCGCTGGCGCTTGCCGCTGGAGCTGCGCGAGCTGATTGCGGCGGTCTACCAGCTCGGGGGTGGGGTGTATTCGCGCGAGGCACTGTCGATGAACCTGGCGGCCCAACTGGCGCACCTCACGCCCAGCCAGAGCATCGAGGACGTGGCCAGGAGCCGCGCCGCCCGGCTGCTCAAGATCGGCATGGCGGACCTGACGCGACTGCGCAAGAACTGACACGACCCACAGGTTCAGGGCGAGCCTTTCCCCCTCACGCCAAGACGATCTGGTTCTTGCCCTGGCGCTTGGCCTTGTACATCGCACCATCCGCCCGGGCGAACAGGCTGTCGAGCAATTGATCCTCTGCGGTCAGGTTGGTCAGCCCCTGGCTGACGGTGGTGCCGAAGTTTTCTCCATCATGGCTGAAAGCCAGGCGCTGAATCTCCCGCTGCAGGCGCTCGGCGATCGCCAGTGCCATGTCCGGTGCGCAGCCGGGCAGCAGGGCGGCGAACTCCTCGCCGCCGATCCGCCCGAACAGATCGCCACTGCGTAGCGCCGAGCGGCCGGTTTCGGCGATCCGCTGCAGTACCAGGTCGCCCGCCGGGTGGCCGTAGGTGTCGTTGATCAGCTTGAAGTCATCGATATCCAGCAGCAGGAATGCCAGCGGCGAATCCTGCAGCCGGGCCTGCTCGAACTCGCGGTGGGCACATTCGAAGAAATGCCGGCGGTTGCTGCTGCCGGTCAGCACGTCGGTGGTGGCCAGGCGCTGCAGTTCGTCTTCCAGGAGCTTCTTCTCGGTGATGTCCTCGGCGATCCCGACCACGATCACCCGCTGGCCCGGTTCGGCGTGACGGCTGATGAAGCACTTGTCGCTGAGCCAGCGGATTTCGCCGTCGGCCCGGATGATGCGGTATTCGCGGTCTTCCACCGCACCTTTCTCCAGCACCTCGGCCAGGCTGCGTTCGGCGTGGTCGAGGTCGTCCGGGTAGATGCTGTGGCGCCATTCGTCGTAGTCGGCCAGCAACAGCCCGGCCGAACGGCCGAAGATGCGCTCGTAGGCCGGACTGACGTAGAGCATCTGTCGCGCCTCCCAGTCGAAGGCCCAGAGCACTGCGTTGACGCTGACCAGCAGGGAACTGAACAGCTGTTCGCGCTCGCTCAGGCGCGCGACCTCGCCTTGGGCGTGGACCAGCGCAAGCAGGGTTTCAGCGGCCTCCGGCCACTGTTGGAGCAAGGACGGTTTCGGTTTTTTTATCACCATCGGCACACATCTCAGAGGGTGGGCCGTGCCGATTTCCGGCACGACGACACTGACAATCCGCCAGTCTGGCGAAGTGCATTTGAGATAGAGGAATGGTCGCTAAGTTCCGAACGACGCGCCCCGAAGCGAGGCGCGCCGATCAGCGGTGTCAGGCGGTGGCGGGGCGTAGCGAGTAGGTTTTCAGCTGGCTGGCGAAATCACGCAGCGATTGGATGCCGCTGGCCTCGGCCTCGTGCACCCAGTCCTTGATCGCCGCGAGCATGTCGTGGCCATTCGAGCTGGTCTTGACCCAGATCTGTTGCAGGGCCAGGCGTTTCTCATAAATTACCTTCAGCGCCTGGCTGTGCTCCAGCATGCCCTCGATGCGCAGGTGGTGCTTGTCGCTGAGCAGGCTGGTCTCGCGCGACAGCAGGCGCTTGGCCCGGTGGAATTTCTGGCGTACCGAATGATCGACCTTGGCCAGTTCCTGTTTCACCAGCGGGCCGATCACCAGCTTGCGGTACTGGGCCATGATCTGGAAACGGTTGTTGAGGATCGCCATGGCGGTGTCCATGTCCAGATGGCCCTTGCCTTCGACCCGGTGGGCGATCGGCGCGACACGCTGCACCCTGGCCAGGCGCAGCAGGCAAAAGACCTTGATCCAGGCCCAGCCCAGGTCGAACTCCCATTTCTTCACCGAGAGCTTGGCCGAGTTGGGGTAGGTGTGGTGGTTGTTGTGCAGTTCCTCGCCGCCGATCAGGATGCCCCAGGGCACCAGGTTGGTGGCGGCGTCGCGGCATTCGAAGTTGCGGTAGCCAACGGCATGGCCCAGGCCGTTGATCACCCCGGCGGCCCAGAACGGGATCCACATCATCTGGATCGCCCAGATGGTGATACCGATGGCGCCGAACAGCAGCAGGTCGATGATGCCCATCAGTGCGACGCCCAGCAGCTTGTAGCGGCTGTACAGGTTGCGTTCGAGCCAGTCGTCCGGGCAGTTCTTGCCGTAGATGCGCAGGGTCTCGGCATTGCCCGCCTCGGCGCGGTACAGTTCGGCACCGGTGCGCAGCACGGTCGACAGGCCGAGGATCACCGGGCTGTGGGGATCGTCGACGGTTTCACATTTTGCGTGATGTTTACGGTGGATCGCCGTCCACTCGCGGGTATTCTGTGCCGTGGTCAGCCACAGCCAGAAACGGAAGAAGTGCTTGAGGCCACCGTTGAGTTCCAGTGAACGGTGGGCCGAATAGCGGTGCAGGTAAACCGTGACGCCGACAATGGTCACGTGGGTCATCAACAGGGTGACCGCCACCAGTTGCCAGGCTGACAGGTCGAGAAAACCGTTGTACCACATAGGCTGTATGGCCCTCGATAAAGTAAAGAACAGCAGTCGCATTATCACCGAGCCACCAGAGAAAACCAGTCGCCGTTTCAGATAAGAGTGCCGGGATGTTTCTTACTCTATAATTCCGGCCGTTTTGTAGGGCAATTTGGCATTTCTAGAGGGAATTAGCACCGCTTATGGCAAGTTCATACCGCAATGCTCTGAAGGCGGGGGTGTTGTACCTGTTGCTGTCGATCCTCTGGATCCAGCTCAGCCAGCAGCTGTTGAGCCGTTTTTTCGATGAGCCCGAGCAGTTGGTGCACTGGCAGATCGTTCGCGGCTACCTGTGGGTCAGTGTCAGTGCGGTGCTGATTTTCCTGATCCACGCGCGGTACCAGCGGTTCGCCCTGGCCGCACGGGAGCGGCAGGCAGCGGGGGCGGGCGAGGACCGCGAGCGCCTGCGCCAGGCTGCGGCGGTGTTCGACTGCACCCGCGAGGGGGTGCTGGTCACCAACCGCGAAGGGCTGATCGTCCACGTCAACCGGGCGTTCGTCGCCATTACCGGTTATCAGGAGGCCGAGGTGCTGGGCCAGCGGCCGAACCTGTTCAAGTCCGGGCGCCATCCGGCGGAGTTCTACCAGAAGGTCTACCAGGCCCTGGAGGAGAGTGGCGAGTGGAGCGGCGAGATCTGGAACCGGCGCAAGAGCGGTGAAATCTACCCGCAGTGGCAGACCATCCGGGCGATTCGCGATGATCACGGCCATCTCAGCCATTACGTCGCGGTGTTTTCCGATATCAGCGCGATCAAGAACTCGCAGCACGAGTTGAGCCAGCTGGCGCACTACGATCCCTTGACCGGCCTGCCCAATCGACTGCTGTTCTCCGACCGGGCCGCCCAGGCGTTGGCCTCGTCGCAGGTGCACAAGCGTGGCTGCGCCCTGCTGCTGATCGATCTCGACCATTTCAAGATCATCAACGACAGCCTCGGCCACAACATCGGTGACCAGTTGCTCAAGGCGGTGGGCGAGCGCCTGCAGGGCCTGTTCGGCGCCGGTATCAGCCTGGCGCGCCTGGGCGGTGACGAATTTGCCGTGCTGGCCGAGAACTGCCCGCAGGTGGTCCAGGCCGCGGCGCTGGCCCAGCGGGTGATCGAAGGCCTCAGGGAGCCGTTCCAACTCGATGGCCACCAGTTGTTCATCAACGCCAGTATCGGCATCAGCCTGTTCCCCAGCGATGCGCTGAATGCCGAGCAACTGCTGCGCAATGCCGACTCGGCGCTGTTCAAGGCCAAGAGTGCCGGTCGCGAGGGTTACGCGCTGTACACCGAGGAACTCACCGCCCATGCCCAGCACCGGGTGGAAATGGCCGGCGAGCTGCGCCGGGCGCTGGAGTTGGGCGAACTGCGTGTGTATTACCAGCCGGTGCATGAGCTGCAGGGCAGCCGGCTGGTCGGGGTCGAGGCGCTGGTGCGCTGGGAGCATCCGCAGCGTGGGCTGGTCTCGCCCGGCGAATTCATTCCGATCGCCGAGCGTACCGGGCTGATCGCCGAGATCGATGCCTGGATCATGGAACAGGCCTGTCGGCAGATGTGCCAGTGGCAACAGGAAGGGCTGCAACTGTCGTTCATCGCCGTGAACGTTTCCAGCCGCCTGTTCGCCCGGCGCGAGCTGTACCAGCAGGTGGCGAAGGTGCTGGACGACACCGGCCTGGACCCGGCGCTGCTCGAACTGGAAGTGACCGAAAGCGCGGTGATGGATGATCCCGAAGTGGCGCTGGAACAGTTGCACCGCCTGCGTGAGCTGGGGGTGAGCCTGGCGATCGACGACTTCGGTACCGGTTATTCCTCGCTGTTGCGGCTCAAGCGCCTGCCGGTGCAGAAGCTCAAGATCGACCAGGGCTTCGTCGCCGGCCTGCCGTGGGACGAAGACGATGCGGCGATCGTCCGCGTGGTCATCGCCCTGGCGCAGAGCATGGGCATGCAGGTGCATGCCGAGGGCATCGAGCAGCAGGAACAGGCGCGCTTCCTCCTTGAGCAGGGCTGCGACCTGGGGCAGGGCTACTGGTTCGGCCGGCCGGTGCCGGCGCCGAGGCTCGATTGGCAACGCGCGCCAGCTATCGCCTGACCCTTGTGGCGAGGGGGCTTGCCCCCGTTCGGCTGCGAAGCAGCCGTCAATCTGTCGCTGCGGTTTACCTGAAAAGACGAGGTCGCTGATTTCAGGGGCGCTTCGCACCCCCAGCGGGGGCAAGCCCCCTCGCCACGAGAGCTCGCCTGTTGCACGGAATGTTTCAGCCCCTTCGTTTTGCCGGCCCTTTCGTAAGATGAATTCAGTTATATCAAAATTCTTAAATAGTATTTTTAAGAATAAATGCGCCTGTCTAAGATGACTTCAACGCCCAAAAGCAGTGCCGCCACTGCCGCGGCAACTCTCATTTCAGGAGCACGACCATGAGCGCATCTCTGCGTAGCGTTGACGGCCAGGACGAAGCAACCATTCTGCGTGAGATCCAGAGCGCCTTGCGCGACCTGCGTTTCGGCGCGGTCGAGATCACCGTGCACAACGCCCAAGTGGTCCAGATCGAGCGCAAGGAAAAATTCCGTCTGCAAAACCCTGGCAACAAACCCAGCTGAACATCGCAAGTCCCTCTGAGCCCTCAGAGGCCCGACTGGTCAACCAGAGGGCGCATCCATCCATGCCCCCTCTACGAAAGACCGCAGCGTTCAGGCTCGAATGCGGACCTGATGCGCCATAAGAACAAGCCAATGCCTCATATTTCTCGGGAGCTTCACCATGTCGTCGATTCGCCGTTACGCCCTGGCCGCGCTCGCCAGCGCCGTGTTTGCCGGTTCCGCCGTTGCCAAGGATTACGAACTGCTCAATGTGTCCTATGACCCGACCCGTGAGCTGTACCAGGACTACAACGCCGAATTCACCAGTTTCTGGAAACAGGCCCATCCCGGCGACAACGTGAAGATCCAGCAATCCCATGGCGGCTCCGGCAAGCAGGGCCGGGCGGTGATCGACGGTCTGCGCGCCGACGTGGTGACCCTGGCCCTGGCCGGCGACATCGACGAAATCGCCAAGCTCGGCAAGACCCTGCCCGAGGACTGGCAGAAGCGCCTGCCGGACGCCAGCACCCCGTACACCTCGACCATCGTGTTCCTGGTGCGCAAGGGCAACCCCAAGGGCATCAAGGACTGGGGCGACCTGATCAAGAAAGACGTGTCGGTCATCACCCCGAACCCGAAAACCTCCGGCGGCGCCCGCTGGAACTTCCTCGCCGCCTGGGCCTACGGCCTGAAAACCGGCGGCAGCGAGGCCAAGGCCGAGGAATACGTGAAGGAGCTGTTCAAGCACGTGCCGGTCCTGGACACCGGTGCCCGCGGCTCGACCATCACCTTCGTCAACAACGGTCAGGGCGACGTCCTGCTGGCCTGGGAAAACGAAGCCTTCCTGGCGCTGAAGGAAGACGGCGGCGCCGACAAGTTCGACATCGTCGTGCCGTCGCTGTCGATCCTTGCCGAGCCACCGGTCGCGGTGGTCGACAAGAACGCCGAGAAGAAGGGCAATACCGAGATCGCCACCGAGTACCTCAAGCACCTGTACAGCCCGGCGGGCCAGGAAATTGCCGCGAAGAACTTCTACCGTCCGCGTGACGAGAAGGTTGCCGCCAAGTACGAGAAGCAGTTCCCCAAACTGGAGCTGGTGACTATCGACAAGGACTTCGGCGGCTGGAAAACTGCCCAACCGAAATTTTTCAATGATGGTGGCGTGTTCGACAAGATCTACCAGGCCCAGTGATCGGGGCCGGTAACCTGAAATAAGCCAAGCCCAGGGCCCCGGATTCCGTTCGGGGCTTTTGTGCGTCAAAACCAAGGACTTTTATGTCGCGTCGTATCTCCCCCGTCATACCCGGCTTCGGGCTGACGCTGGGCTACACCTTGGTGTACCTCAGCCTGATTGTGCTCATCCCGCTGGCGGCGATGTTCGTACATGCCGCCCAGCTCACCTGGGATCAGTTCTGGAACATCATCTCGGCCCCGCGGGTGATCGCGGCACTGAAGCTGAGCTTCGGCACCGCGCTCTATGCGGCCATCATCAACGGTGTCATCGGCACGCTGCTGGCCTGGGTGCTGGTGCGCTACACCTTCCCCGGCCGCAAGATCATCGATGCGATGGTCGACCTGCCGTTCGCCCTGCCCACCGCCGTCGCCGGTATCGCGCTGACCGCGCTGTACACCCCGACCGGTCTGGTCGGGCAGTTCGCCGCCGACCTGGGTTTCAAGATCGCCTACACCCCGCTGGGCATCACCCTGGCGCTGACCTTCGTCACCCTGCCGTTCGTGGTCCGCACGGTACAGCCGGTGCTGGCCGACATTCCCCGTGAAGTCGAGGAAGCCGCCGCCTGCCTGGGCGCCAAGCCGCTGCAGGTGTTCCGCCATATCCTGGTCCCGGCGCTCTTGCCGGCCTGGCTGACCGGCTTCGCCCTGGCTTTCGCCCGTGGCGTCGGCGAGTACGGCTCGGTGATCTTCATCGCCGGCAACATGCCGATGAAGACCGAGATCCTGCCGCTGCTGATCATGGTCAAGCTCGACCAGTACGACTACACCGGCGCGACCTCCATCGGCGTGCTGATGCTGGTGGTTTCCTTTGTCCTGTTGCTGCTGATCAACCTGCTGCAGCGGCGTATCGAAACCCCATAAGGAGGCGCGAGCATGTCCCAATCGTCCATAAGCGCGGCCTCCTCGGCCAATGCCGCCCGGCGTGGCAGCGCCACTTCGCGGCGGATCCTGATCGGCCTCGGCTGGCTGATCTTCGCCCTGTTCCTGCTGTTGCCGCTGTTCATCGTGGTGTCCCAGGGCCTGAAGAACGGCCTGGGCGCCTTCTTTACCGCGATCTTCGAGCCCGATGCGCTGTCGGCGCTGAAACTGACGGTGATCGCGGTGCTGATCTCGGTGCCGCTGAACCTGGTGTTCGGTGTCAGCGCGGCCTGGTGCGTGAGCAAGTACAGCTTCCGTGGCAAGAGCATCCTGGTGACGCTGATCGACCTGCCGTTCTCGGTGTCGCCGGTGATCGCCGGCCTGGTCTACGTGCTGATGTTCGGCGCCCAGGGCCTGTTCGGTCCATGGCTGGCCGACCATGACATCCAGATCGTTTTCGCCCTGCCGGGCATCGTCCTGGCGACCATCTTCGTCACCGTGCCTTTCGTCGCCCGGGAACTGATCCCGCTGATGCAGGAGCAGGGCACCCAGGAGGAAGAGGCCGCCCGGCTGCTGGGCGCCAACGGCTGGCAGATGTTCTGGCATGTCACCGTGCCGAACATCAAGTGGGGCCTGATCTACGGCGTGGTGCTCTGCACGGCGCGGGCGATGGGTGAATTCGGCGCGGTGTCGGTGGTTTCCGGGCACATTCGCGGGGTGACCAACACCCTGCCGCTGCACGTCGAGATCCTCTACAACGAATACAACCACGTGGCCGCGTTCGCCGTGGCGAGCCTGTTGCTGATCCTGGCGCTCTTGATCCTGCTGCTCAAGCAGTGGAGCGAAAACCGTATCAACCGCCTGCGCGCCAGCGCCGCGGAGGAATAAGTCATGTCGATCGAAGTCCGTAACGTCAGCAAGAACTTCAACGCCTTCAAGGCCCTGAACAGCATCAATCTGGACATCAGCAGCGGCGAGCTGGTGGCCCTGCTCGGTCCGTCCGGCTGCGGCAAGACCACCCTGCTGCGGATCATCGCCGGGCTGGAAACCCCGGATGCCGGCAACATCGTGTTCCATGGCGAGGACGTGTCCGGCCACGACGTGCGTGATCGCAACGTCGGTTTCGTGTTCCAGCACTACGCGCTGTTCCGCCACATGACCGTCTTCGACAACGTCGCCTTCGGCCTGCGCATGAAGCCGAAAAACCAGCGGCCGAACGAAAGCCAGATCGCCACCAAGGTGCACGAATTGCTGAATATGGTGCAGCTGGACTGGCTGGCCGATCGCTATCCGGAGCAGTTGTCCGGTGGCCAGCGCCAGCGGATCGCCCTGGCCCGCGCCCTGGCGGTGGAGCCCAAGGTACTGCTGCTGGACGAGCCGTTCGGTGCGCTGGATGCCAAGGTCCGCAAGGAACTGCGCCGCTGGCTGGCGCGGCTGCACGAAGACATCAACCTGACCTCGGTATTCGTGACCCACGATCAGGAAGAGGCGATGGAAGTCGCCGATCGCATCGTGGTGATGAACAAGGGCGTGATCGAGCAGATCGGCTCACCGGGCGAGGTCTACGAGAACCCGGCCAGCGATTTCGTCTACCACTTCCTGGGCGATTCCAACCGGCTGCACCTGGGCGATGACAACCACGTGCTGTTCCGGCCGCACGAGGTGTCGCTGTCGCGCCATGAACTGGAGGATCACCATGTCGCCGAAGTGCGCGACATCCGTCCGCTGGGCGCCACCACCCGGGTGACGCTGAAGGTGGAAGGCCAGAGCGAGTTGATCGAGGCCGAAGTGGTCAAGGACCACGACAGCCTGATCGGCCTGGCGCGGGGCGAGACCCTGTTCTTCAAGCCGAAGGTCTGGCAGAAGCTGGCGAACGTCTGACGGTATCTAGGGCGATCGGGTTTGTGTGGCGAGTGGGCTTGCCCACGCTGGGGCGCGAAGCGGCCCTAAAATCCGTGATCGCGTTATGTCAGGCAGAATGAGGCGCCTGGCTTTAGGGGCGCGTTGCGCCCCAGCGCGGGCAAGCCCGCTCGCCACAGACCGTCCTCTGCCACGGCAAGCCTGCACTGGTTACCGCTCTAATCAGGCCGCCGCGCGCTTCTCGCGCAACTGCACCACCCCCGCCCGCGCCTCGATCTCCTGCTTGAGCGCCTTGCGCAGCCCCAGCAGGAACGCCAACTCGGCCACCACGAACAACGGCCCGACGATCAGCCCGCTGATGTCGTCGACGAACGCCGGTTTGCGTCCCTCGTAGTAATGCCCGATGAACTGGATCACCCAGCCGACCACGAACAGACCGATACCGGCGCTCAACCAGACCATCGTGCTCTGCGCGGCGATCGTCTGGCCTAGCCAAACGGATAGGCCCAGCAGCACCGTCATCAGCAGTCCGAGGGCCACTTCCAGGCGCAGATAGAACCACGCCGAGGCTACCGTCAAAAGCACCGCAGGCGTCAGCCAGAGCCCGGCCACCGGCCATCCCGGCCGTGACAGCAGGGTCGCGACGGCGATCACGATCAGCGGAATTCCGATGAAATGGCTGGCGATGTTTCGTGGATCACGGTGGTACGCCGCATATTGACTGAGATGCTCGACGAGGTTTTTCATTGTTATTCCTCCTGTAGGGTGATGGGATCATGCCCTGCTCGAAAACTTTGCGCTGTCGGCTACCCGACAATCGTCTCGGAGTTCCCATGGAAGTATCTGCCTGGCGTTCACGCCTGCTGACGGGTCACTGGTTCAGCAATCTGCCGGCTCATTTGCAGGATAGCCTGATTGCGGCGGCCAAGGGCCGGCGCCTGACGCCGGGCCAGCGGCTGTTCAAGCGCGGCGACCCGCCCTGTGGCCTGTACGCGGTGCTCGAAGGCTCCATAAGGGTCGGCGCGGTCAGCGAAAAGGGCAAGGAAGCCCTGCTCAGCGTGATCGAGTTGCCGTACTGGTTCGGCGAGATCTCGCTGTTCGATGGCTTGCCGCGCACCCACGATGCCTATGCGGTGGGCCACACCATCCTGCTGCAGGTGCCGCAGGCGGTGCTGCTGCAACTGCTGGATGAACACCCGGAGTACTGGCGGCATTTCGCTTTGCTGATGAGCCAGAAGCTGCGGCTGACCTTCATCGGCCTGGAGCAACTGAGCCTGCTGCCGGCCCGTGAGCGACTGGCGCACCGGCTGCTGCAGATTGCCGAGGGCTATGGCGAGCTCAACCATTCGCGGCAGTTGATCCCGCTGTCCCAGGACCAGTTGGCGTTGATGCTTTCGCTGTCTCGGCAGACCACCAACCAGATCCTCAAGGGGTTTCAGGACGAGGGCATCGTGCACCTGAACTACGGTGAAATCGAGATCATCGACCTGGCGCGCCTGCGGGCTGCCGCTGAAAGCTGACCTGTGCGTTGATCCATTGCCGATGAGCGGCAAAACAGACTCCCAGGAAGTACGGCAGACGCCGCAGAACCGTGGGAGCTGGATTTATCCGCGAATGGGCGCTGAAGCCGCCAAAAGCTTCGCGGCGGGCCGACGCTTCGGTGAATCCAGCTCCCACAGTCTGCGGTGTAAATGACATGTGTGCCTGGCGCGGCCCTCCTTGTGGGAGCCGGCGGTCCGGCGCCCCGGTTTATCCGCGTGCACAGCCTTTGCGAAAGTCACGAACCTTGTGGGAGAAGCTTGCGAAGGTTCCAGCGCCTCAACGCACCCCATCGCGAAACTGCCCCGGCGTCATCCCGGTCCAGCGCTTGAATGCCCGGCTGAAGCTGCTGGTATCGGCAAACCCCAGCAGGTAGCTGATTTCACTCAGTGAGCACTGCGGGTCACGCAGGTGCAGCAGCGCCAGGTTCTCTCGGCATTCGTTGAGCAGCGTGTCATAGCGGCAACCCTCGTCGGCCAGGTGCCGTTGCAGGCTGCGCAGGCTCAGGTGCAGGGCCTGGGCGATGCGTTCGGCCGAAGGTTCGCCCTCCGGCAACTGCGCCTCGATGGCCTGACGCACCTTGCGCTCCCAGGTCAGCGGCTTGAGCTGCGCGAGGGTGCGGTTGAGCACCGCCTCGTTATGTTCGGCCAGCTCCGGGTTGGCGTCGTCCAGGTGGCTGTCGAAGTCGCTGCAGGCGAACTCCAGGCGATCCTCGGCGGCGGCGAAGAACACCGGCGCGCGGAACACCGTGTGCCAGGGCCTGGGGTCAGCCGGTTCGGGCCGCCGCAGGTGCACCGCCAGCGGCGCGTACTCGCGGCCCAGGCGGTTGCGGCAGGTGCGCACATAGATCGCGGCAAACGCGTCGATGGCTTCCGGAGCCGGTTCCGGGCTGCCCTGGGGCACCCGCAGGCTGAAGCGGTAGCGCTCGCCTTCGCGACTCAGTTCCAGTTCCAGGGCGTCGCTGACCACCGGGTGATAGCGCACGATCCGCTCGAACACTTCGCGCAGGCTGCCGCTGGCGACCAGCGCATAACCGAGGGCGTGGAAGGTGGTCGGGCTGACGAACCGCGACACCCGCAGGCCGATCGCCGGGTCGCCGCTGGCCTGCACCGCCAACTGCCACAGGCGGGTGGTGGCGGACAGCGGGTAGCGGGCGTTGGGGTCATCCATCAGTTGCGGGTCGACCCCGGCCTCGCGGCACAGGGCGGCGCTGTCGAGGCCCAGGGCGTCGAGCTGTTTGCGCAGGGCGCGGGTCCAGCTGGAGAGCGAGGTCGGTTCAGGCATGTTGGCGCGTCCGGTCAACGGGTTGGCGTTCGCGGCTAGGGCCTTCAGGGATGCTACGGCGCAAGATGCGAACATCAATGACCAGAGGATGGAATCATGGAAGGTGTTTGCGCAAGTCCCCAGGCCGCGAATGTTCAGCCGTTGGACGATCAGCAGCGCTCTGCGCGCATTCGTGAAGTGGTATTGGCCAGGGGCGTCGAACTGCGCCGGCGCTACCCGGTCCTCAACCACCAGGACGCCCTCGGCGCCGGCATCCTCACCTTCGCCCTGGCCGGCATGATCGGCTCGGCGGCGCTCTATATCGGCGGTTACCTGGCCTGGTGGGCCTGCCTGCTGGTCAATGCCTTTCTCGCCTCGCTGACCCACGAGCTGGAACACGACCTGATCCACAGCATGTATTTCCGCAAGCAGCGGGTGCCGCACAACCTCATGCTGGCGCTGGTCTGGCTGGCGCGGCCAAGCACCATCAACCCGTGGGTGCGCCGCCACCTGCACCTCAACCACCACAAGGTCTCCGGCACCGAGGCCGACATGGAGGAACGGGCGATCACCAATGGCGAGCCCTGGGGCCTGGCGCGGTTGCTGATGGTCGGCGACAACGTGATGTCGGCGCTGATCCGCGCCGGCCGGGCGAAGACCTGGGCGCATCGGCGCAGCATCCTCAAGCGCGTGGTGCTGGTCTATGCGCCGCTGGCCCTGCTGCACTGGGGCGCGTGGTACGTGTTCCTGGGGTACCACGGCGCCAACGGCGTCGCCGCGCTGCTGGGCACCTCGATCGACTGGTCGGCCGGGACGCTGGCGACGATGCGGGTGATCGATATCGCCGCCGTGGTGATCATCGGGCCGAATGTGCTGCGCACCTTCTGCCTGCATTTCATCAGCTCGAACATGCACTACTACGGTGACGTCGAGCCGGGCAACGTGATCCAGCAGACCCAGGTGCTCAACCCCTGGTGGCTATGGCCGTTGCAGGCGTTCTGCTTCAACTTCGGCAGCACCCACGGCATCCATCACTTCGTGGTCAAGGAACCGTTCTACATCCGCCAACTGACCGCGCCGGTGGCGCACAAGGTGATGGCCGAGATGGGCGTGCGCTTCAATGATTTCGGCACGTTTGGCCGCGCGAACCGCTTTGTCCGCCAGGAGCGGGGCAGTGTACAAGAGGTAAGCCGCGCTCGAGCCTGAGTCTTTGTGCGGTTGGTGACTTGTGGCGAGCGGGCTTGCCCGCGCTCGACTGCAAGGCAGTCGTAAAGTCGGCACGCACGGTGTACCTGATGCTGCGCATGGATTGGTTTCGGGGCTGCTTTGCAGCCCAGCGCGGGCAAGCCCGCTCGCCACAGGAGTAAGGTTCAATCCGGCTGGAACGGTGACGCACTGAGGATCACCCCGGTTTCCTCGACATACTGCTGCCAATGCCCGATCAGGGTCGCCAGTCGTTCCGACTGGGCCTCGGCCAGGTCGTGGATTTCCCCCGGATCGGCACTCAGGTCATACAGTTGCCAGGTCGCCGGGCCCACGGGACCTGGGATGTACACCGCCTTCCAGTGCCCCTGGCGAATCGCCCGGCGGCCGAACAGTTCCCAGCCGGTGACGGTGTGTTCGTCGTGCACCTGCGCGGTCTCGCCGGAGAGGAAACCCAACCACGACTTGCCGCGCAACGGCGCCACGTCCCGGCCGTGCCAGCGCTTGCCCGGATGGCGCACGCCAGCCAGGTCGAGCAGGGTCGGGGTGATGTCCATCACCGTGGCAAAGCCGTGGCTGATCTGCCCCGGTCGGGTCAGCGGCGGATAGTGCAGCAGCGCCGGCACGCGGATGCCGCCCTCGGTGGTGAAGGCCTTGAACAGCCGCGACGGGGCCGTCGCCGCCTGAGCCCAGGCCGGGCCGTACCAGACGTAGGAGTTGGCCCGGCCGATGTTCTCCAGGCTGTTGTCGTAATGCCGGTCCAGGTAACCGAGCAGTTCCGGGCCGAACTTGGGAAACGCCTCCAGCAGGGCGCCCTCGGCACCGTTGTCGGACATGAACAGGATGAAGGTGTTGTCCAGCAGCCCCTGCTTGCGCAGGTAATCCACGACCCGGCCGATGTTCCAGTCCATTCGCTCGACCATCGCCGCATACACCTCCATCGACCGCGCCGAACGCTGGCGCTGTTCCTCGCTCAGCGACTCCCACTCGGCGGTGAGACCGAGCAGCGGGTGCGGTTCGACCTCGCTGTCGATCAGGCCCAACTGCCGGAGTTTTTCCAGGCGTTCCAGGCGCAGCACTTCAGGGCCGGCGTCATAGCGGCCCCTGTAGCGGGCGACCACCTCGGCCGGTGCCTGCAACGGCCAGTGCGGCGCGGAAAACGGCAGGTAGGCGAAGAACGGCTGGCTCTGGTCGCGTTCCTTGAGGTACTGCAGCAGCTTGTCGGCGAAGGCGTCGGAGGAATAGAAATCCTCCGGCAACTGCTCGACGAAATCCTGGTCCTCGATGTACAGCGCCGGGGTCGACTTGAGCAGGCCCGGGGTGGTCTCGTCGTAGGTCGGCTCGAAACCGTAGTGGTTGGCCGCGCCCGGCAGCAGCGAGAACGAGCGCTGGAAACCGCGGGCATGGGGTGCCTGTTCGGCGGTCAGGCCCAGGTGCCACTTGCCGCTGATCCAGGTCTGGTAGCCGGATTCGCGCAGCAGCTCGGGCAGCGCCACCACGCGGTCGTTGAGGTAGCCCTCATAGCCTGGCTTGCCGATCAGCTCCGGGGTCAGCGCCTCGGCCATGGTGCCGATGCCGGCGATGTGGTGGTCGGTGCCGGTCAGCAGCATCGAGCGGGTCGGCGAGCAGGTTGGCGCGGTGTGGAAGTCGGTCAGGCGCAGGCCACCCTGGGCCAGGGCATCGAGGTTCGGCGTGGCGATCTCGCCGCCGAAGGCGCCGAGGTCGGAAAAGCCGAGGTCGTCGGCCAGGATCACCAGGAAATTCGGGCGTTGCGCCATGTCGGGGTTCCTCTCAGCAGGCGATGAAGGTCAGGGGCAGGTCGCGGATCTGTTCGGGCGCCGGCGGCTGGTAGTGATCGTCGCGGGTCAGCTCGTGCAGCAGTTCCTCGCGCAGACGGTGGAATTCGAAGCCGCTGCGCTGGCGCGGATGGGGCAGGGCGATCTCGACCACCCGCTTGATCCGGCCGGGACGCGGCTCCATCACCACCACCCGGTCGGCGAGAAAGATCGCCTCTTCCACATCGTGGGTGACCAGCAGCGTGGTGATCCGGGCACGCTCGCGGATCGCCAGCAGTTCGTCCTGCATCTGCTGACGGGTCAGTGCGTCGAGGGCACCGAACGGCTCGTCCAGCAGCAGGATGCGTGGGCTGGCCACCAGTCCGCGGGCGATCGCCACGCGCTGGGCCATGCCGCCGGACAACTGGTGCGGGTAGGCGCGGGCGAAGTCGGCCAGGCCGACCAACTGGATGAAATCACGGATGCGCCGCTGGCGTTCGTCGTTGCCCAGCGCTTCATTGACCAGACCCAGGCCGATGTTGTCCTCGACCGTCAGCCAGGGAAACAGCCGATGCTCCTGGAAGACGATGCCGCGCTCGCTGCCGATGCCGTCGATCACCTTGCCGTCGATGCGAATCTCGCCGCGAAAGACGGTGTCCAGGCCGACCAGCAGCCGCAGCAGGGTGGACTTGCCGCAGCCGCTGGAGCCGACGATGGCGACGAATTCGCCTTCGCCGATATCCAGGCTGAAGTTATCGATGGCCTGCAGTTCGGCGCCGTCGACGTCGAAGGATTTGCCGACCTGGTTGAAGCTGACCAGTGGTGCGTTCATGCGTGTCTCCAGCGGGTGGCGCGGGTTTCGAGGCGTTGGCCGAGCCGGTTGATCAGCGCGCCGGTGAGGCCGACCAGGAGCATGCCGGCCATGATCACGTCCATTTGCAGCAACTGTTGGGCGCCGATCATCAGTGAGCCGATGCCGCCGTTGGACGGCATGAAGTATTCGGCGCCGAGGGTGCCCAGCCAGGCGTAGATCAGGCTCAGGCGCAGCCCGGCGAAGATCCCCGGCGCGGCGCCGGGCAGTACCAGTTTGCGCAGCCGCTGCCAGAGGTTCAGGCGCAATACCCGGGCCGCTTCGCTCAGTTGTGGCGAGAGACTGGCGACGCTGCGCTGGGTGGCGATGAACAGCGGGAAGAACGCGGCCAGGCCGACGAACACCACCTTGGCCCATTCACCGAGGCCGAACCAGGCGGTGATCAGCGGCACCCAGGCGAAGATCGCGATCTGGCGCAGTGCCGACAGGCTGGGGCCGAGCAGGCGTTCGCCGGTCTTCGACAGCCCCAGCAGCAGGCCCAGGCCGAGCCCCAGCGAACCGCCGAGCAGCAGGCCGGCGAAGGTGCGTTTCAGGCTCAGGCCGAGGCTGCCCGGCAGACTGCCGTCGAGCAGGCCGCTCCAGGTGCCGTGCAGTACGGCCAGGGGGCTGGCGAGGATGTTGCCGTCGACCCACTCAAGCTCGCTCGCCAGTTGCCAGAGCACCAGCAGCGTCAGCGGCAGCAGCCACGGTTGCAGGCGTTGCCAACCCTGATAGCGCGGGCCACGGGGAATCTGCGCGGTGGCCGGATGCGGCCAGTGCACCAGGCGCCGGTCGAGCAGGGCGATGCCGCGATCCATCAGCACGCCGATCACGCCGATGACCAGGATGCAGACGAAGACGATATCGAGCATGAACAGTTGCCGGGCGTAGACCATCAGGTAGCCGATGCCCTCGCTGGAGGCCAGCAGTTCCACCGCCAGCAACGAGGTCCAGCCGGCGGCCAGCGCCAGGCGCAGGCCGGCCATGAACGCCGGCAGGGCGGCGGGCAGGATCAGCCGGCGCACCAGCAGGGTCGGCGACAGCCGCAGTACCGCCGCCGCTTCGCGCAGGCGCGGCTGGGCATCGCGTACACCGACCAGGGTGTGCAGGGTCACCGGCACCACGATGGCCTTGATCAGCACCACCAGCTTGAGCAACTCGCCGATGCCGAAAAACACCATGAACAGTGGAATCCAGGCCAGGGTCGGGATCTGCGCCAAGGCGCTGAAGGTGGGGAACACCAGGCGCTCGGCGCGGCGGCTGAAACCGAGGCTGGCGCCGAGCAGGGCGCCGAGGCCGACCCCGGCGAGCAGGCCGTACAGCAGCCGTTGCAGGCTGATCCACAAATGGCCCCACAACTCGCCGCTGCCCAGTTCCAGCGCGCCTTGTGCCACCCGTGCGGGCGACGGCAGGATCTGCTCGCTCATCCAGTGCTGGCGGCTGGCGATCCACCACAGAGCGGCGAGCGCCAGCGGTAGCAACCAGGGCAGCAGGCGCTGGCCGAGGTGCGGCCACAGCCGGCCTTGTCTGGCGGGCGGCAGCGTCAGCGGCAGGCTGAGGAGGGAAACACGGGCCATGGCAGACCTCCGTTGTCGGTTTTCCGGGCGATGCACGGCGTCAGGGTGAATATGCTTGTTCGATCTATAAATAATTTGATCGATTCTATTGGGAGATAAGGAAAAGCCATTTAAGGCCTGCGATGGGCCGGCATCCAATGCATTCGAAGAATATTTTCCATGCGTTTACCGCATATCCCCGCAGGGGCTGGGTTTTACTGCTTATATTCCTTTGAGTTACTAAAATGTGAATTATTAGTATTTTATCGCTGGTAAAAACTGTGCCTACCTTCAGCGCCTCGAAGCCTGTCGCATTAGGAGCGCCACCGATGAAAACCCCATTCAAGGGCCGCCTCGCCCGACTGTTCGCCACCCCCTTGCTGGCCGGCGTGCTGGGCTGTCTGTCGCTGACGAGCATGGCGGCCGAGGTCAAGGAGATCCGTATCGCGGTGCCCGACCTGAGTGCCGGCACCCAGCACAGCGGGGGTGGCGTGGTGGATGTGCTGCGCAGCCAGCAGATCCTGGAAAAGGCCTTTGCCGACCAGGGCATCAAGGTCCAGTGGAATTTCTTCAAGGGTGCCGGCCCGGTGATCAATGAGGCGATCGCCAATGGTCAGGTGGACTTCGCCTACCTGGGGGACCTGGCGGCGATCATCGGCAAGTCCAATGGCCTCGATACCCGCCTGCTGAGCGCCACCGCGCGGGGGATCAAGCAGTATCTGGGCGTGGTGCCCGGCTCGGGGATCCATTCGCTGCAGGACCTCAAGGGCAAGCGCGTGGCGGTGTTCCGGGGTACCGCCTGCCAGTTGTCCTTCGATGCCGCGCTGGCCAGCCAGGGCCTGAGCGAGAAGGACATCAAGGTCATCAACCTCGATTTCAGCGCGGCGGTGGCGGCACTGGCGGCGAAGCAGGTCGATGCGTCGTGGGGCGGTTCGAACCTGACGGCGCTGCAGGCCAGGGGCCTGGCCGAATTGCCGGTGACCACCCGGACCCTGGGCGGGGCGGGCAGCATCCAGAGCGTGCTGCTGGGCTCCGGAGCCTTTGTCGATGCCCACCCGGACCTGGTCGCCAAGCTGCTCAAGGCGCAACAGCAGGCGGTGGAGTGGCTGACCCAGGAAGACAACAAGCAGGCCTACGTCGAGCTGGTGTCGGGGTTGGCGAATTATCCACAGGTGATTCTGCAGCAGGACCTCAAGGACGAGAAACTGAGCGAGATCTTCCCCTCGCAGCTGGACCCGGTGTTCCTCGGCAAGCTGCAGGACTCGGTGGACCTGGCGGCACAGCAGAAGCTGATTCGCCGGCCGTTCAAGGTGACGGACTGGGTGCAGCCGAACCTGGCGGCGGCAGGGCTGTGATCCGCACTACCTGAGGGTGCACCCCCTCTCTGTAGGAGTCGGCTTGCTGGCGATAGCGCCCGTATGAGCGCCATCAATGAGTTGGATGGCCGCCTTTGGCGGATCGCCAGCAAGCCGGCTCCTACAGAGAGGGGGGGCACCCCAAGGGTTGGATGGGTGTCCAACTTCTTGGGGGCAGTCCAAAAGCTAGACCGCCAGGCGATCTTCCTGGTTATCCACAGCCACCAGCGTTGCGATCATCGCCCGCGCCGCCGGTGACAGGCGGAACCCGGTGCGGCTGACGATGCCGCAGCGCGCACTCAGGTTCTCGATGTTCTGCGGCAGGTTGCGCCAGTGCAACGGCACCAGGGAACCTTTTTCCACATCCTCCTCGAACGCTTCCCGGCTTCCCAATCCGATCGCATTGGAACGCCGAACGATCTTCACCAGTGCCGAAAAGTGCTCGGTCTCGATATTCGGCGAAAAATCCGTACGCCCGCTGAGGTTCGCCAGCAGCTTGCGGATCCCCGGCGGAATCAGCGTGGCCGCCAGCGGGTAGTCGAACATGTCGTTGGTCGACAGGCTGTCCTTGGCCAGCAGAGGATGCCCGGGCCGGCAGAAGAACACCCCGCCCCGGGGCCTTAGCGCCTGGGTCTGGAAATTCGGGTCGGCCTCGAAATGGCGAATGTCGGCAATGAAGAATTCGATCTCTTCGCGGCTCAGGCTGCGGCTGAGCCGCTCCCAGTTATCCACACGGAAGCGGGTGTGGACCTTCGGGTGCTCATTGAGGAACCGCGCCACCGCCTCCGGCACCAGCTTCACCGCCGGCGCCGGGCCGCAACCGAAGCGCAGTTCGCCGGCATCGAGCTTGGTCATCTGCGTCACTTCGGCACTGAGCAGCGCCGCGCCCTGAACCAGGCTCAGAGCATGTTGCAGCACCACCTGGCCCTCGGGAGTGGGGCGCAGGTCCTTGTTGCCGCGGTCCACCAGCACGCAGCCGAACTCCTGCTCCAGCCCCTGGATACTGCGGCTGAAGGCCGGCTGGGTGATGCCCATGGCGTCCGCCGCGCGGACAAAACTGCGGTGTTCGTTGAGGGCGATGAAGTAACGCAGTTGGCGAAGATCCATATGCTTTCCCGGCATCCGAAAAATAGCTCGAAGGTATTTGCGACGAGCTGGGCTTAAGGTTTTAAATGCAAGCTCTTATTCCGTCAATGAAGCATGTGAATATCTATTAGATGTAAATGGAATATAGATAGAGCATTGTTTCGTGGCGGCTCAAACCGCAAGCAGTCGACGAGGGACCTTCCATGAGCAATGCCGCACTGGCTGTAAAACCTGCCGTACACGCCCTGGACATTCATCCGGTGGCCGGTCGTATCGGCGCCGAGATCCGGGGCGTCGCGCTGTCCGGCGAGCTGGATGCCAGCGTCGTCGAGGCGATCCAGCAGGCGCTGTTGCAGTACAAGGTGATTTTCTTCCGTGGCCAGACCCACCTCGACGACCAGAGCCAGGAGGCCTTTGCCCAATTGCTTGGCGAGCCGGTGGCGCACCCGACGGTGCCGGTGGTCGACGGAACCCACTACCTGATGGAGCTGGACGGCACCAAGGGCCAGCGGGCCAATTCCTGGCACACCGACGTGACCTTCATCGATGCCTATCCGAAGGCCTCGATCCTGCGCTCGGTACTGGCCCCGGCCGCCGGTGGCGACACGGTGTGGGCGAACACGGCGGCGGCCTACGACGAGCTGCCAGTGGAACTGCGCGAGCTGGCGGACAAGCTGTGGGCGGTGCACAGCAACGAATACGACTACGCCGGGCTACGGCCCAATGTGTCCGCGCAGGCTCAGGAGCGCTATCGCCAGGTGTTCACCTCGACCGTGTACGAGACCGAGCACCCGGTGGTGCGGGTGCACCCGATCAGCGGCGAGCGCAGCCTGCTGCTGGGGCACTTCGTCAAACGCATCAAGGGTTATCTGCCGACGGATTCGGCGCATCTGTTCAATGTGCTGCAGAGCCACGTGACGCGCCTGGAGAACACCGTGCGCTGGCGCTGGCAGACCGGTGACGTGGCGATCTGGGACAACCGCGCCACCCAGCACTACGCGGTGGACGACTACGGCACCCAGGAACGCATCGTGCGTCGGGTGACGCTCAAGGGCGAAGTGCCGGTGGGCGTGCAGGGGCAGCGCAGCCAGACCCTGCGCGGGGCTTGAATCCGAAGGGATGCCGACTGTGGTGGTATCGGTCTGTGGCGAGCGGGCTTGCCCGCGCTGGGACGCAACGCGTCCCCAAAACCTGCTACCGCGTTTTATCGGATACATCACGATGTCTGGTTTCAGGGGTGCCTTGCACCCCAGCGCGGGCAAGCCCGCTCGCCACAGGCTCCTGTTGAACCAGGACTCGTTTGTTCAGTCACCAGACCCCGATCCGCACCACCCTCTCCGCCTCCGGCTCGCCATAACGGAAACGCTGCCCGCGCAGGTCGATTTCCTCATGGCTGATGGTGGTGCGGCGCTTGAGGCCGCGCAGCCAGTCGAGCAGGTAACCCAGGTGTTCCTCGCGCACCGCGGCGAACGCCGGGTCGGCACCCAGGTCATGCAACTCCTGCGGATCGTTCTCCAGATCGAACAACTGCGGGCGGAAGCCGTCATACGTCAGGTACTTCCAGCGTTCGCTGCGCACCATGGTCATTCGGCAACGATCGATCGGCTGCCCCAGTCGCTCCCGCGCCGGAGCCTGGAACGCATAGTCGTATTCGGCGATGGCGTAGCGCCGCCATTCCGGCTGCCCGCCGTGCAGCAGCGGCACCAGTGAACGCCCCTCCAATCGATGCTCCGCGCCCGGCAACCCCAGCGCGTCGAGAAAGGTCGGCAGCGCATCGATGGTTTCCACCAGTCGCTCGTCCACCGTGCCACGGGTGCTGTCCGCCGCCGCACGCGGGTCGCGCACGATCAGCGGCACGCCGACCGCCGGCTCCAGCAGGAACTCCTTCTCGCCGAGGAAATGGTCGCCGAGAAAATCGCCGTGGTCGCTGGTGAAGACGATCAGCGTGTCGTCCCAGCGCCCGCTCGACTGCAGCGCATCGAACAGCCGTCCGAGCTGGTCATCCACCTGCTTGATCAGGCCCATGTAGGTCGGCACCACGTTCAAGCGCACTTCGTCGCGGGAAAAGTTCAGGCTTTCCTCGTGCTGGCGGAAGGCGTTGTACACCGGGTGGTCGCTGGCCGCGCCAGGTTGCGGACGGATCGGCGCGATGACCTGGTCCTGGCCGTACAGGGCGTGATAGGGCGCTGGCGCGATGTACGGCCAGTGCGGCTTGATGTACGAGAGGTGCAGGCACCAGGGCTGCTCGCCCTGTTCGCGGATGAAGTCGAGGGCGCGGTCGGTGGTGTAGACGGTTTCCGAGTGCGCTTCTGGAATGCGTGCCGGCCGATGGGCGTTGCGCATCTTCCAGCCGCTGAGGATTTCACCGTCGCTGCCTTCGGCGGCGTTGGCCCAGTCGTGCCAGGGGTTCTCGCCGCTGTAGCCGAGCCCACGCAGGTAGTGGGTGTAGGGTGCCGATTCGCGCTTGTCGGCGAACAGCGGGCTGTCGGGATAGATGCCGTCGTGGCGCATCCAGGGCTCGAAGCCGACCTCGTTCAGCGGCTCGGCCCGCGGGCTGTCGGGGTCGATGGCGAGCCG
>NZ_AQOH01000018.1 GCF_000364705.1 Pseudomonas fuscovaginae SE-1
TTGCCGACCAGCGCGGTACGGATGCCGTGGGGCCGCAGGTAATCGCCGAGGGTCAGTTCTTCGAGGGGCAGCGGCACGGCGTTCCAGGCCACCTGGTGGCTGCTGACGTAACGCCCGGTGTAGGCCGACATCCGCGACGGGCCGCAGATGGTGCCCTGGGTGTAGGCGCGGCTGAAGCGCACGCCGGCGGCGGCCAGGCGGTCGATGTTCGGCGTGTGCAGGTGAGGGTGGCCGTAGCAGGACAGGTAATCGCGACGCAGTTGGTCGCACATGATGTAGAGCACGTTGCGCACATGGGACATGGGGTTCACCGCAGTGGAAGACAGGTCGAGGATTTCGCGGGGCGGGGCGGCTTTCGGCAAGTGCATTTGGTGACTGTTTTTCATGCATCCGGCGCATGGCGGTGGGGGCATGAGGGCCTCTTCGCGGACAAGCCCGGCTCAGGGTTCACGTACCGTCTCTAGGAGCCGGGCTTGCCCGCGAATAGGCCATCTCAGACCGCCACCCGCTCCAGGCTGCACACCTCGCCCACCTCCACCGCATCCTCGTCCCTGATCTGCCCGATCATCGCCTCGGCCAGCGGCGACAGCCGATACCCGGCGCGGCTGACG
>NZ_AQOH01000019.1 GCF_000364705.1 Pseudomonas fuscovaginae SE-1
GGTGTACAGCTCCTCCAGGTCATCGGCCAACCCCTCGACCCTCAGCCGCACCAGCTCGCCGCGGGCATATTCCCAGGCATCGCTGTTCTCCCCGCAGATGCCGATGGCATCCGAGCGCAACACCACGCCGAGCAGGCTGAAGGCGCTTTCGCATTCCACCTGCGGGGTGAAATCCGGCCGGCCGCTGAGGTCGGCGATCACCTTGCGCAGGTTCGGCGGGCGAATCGTCGAGGCCAGCGGATAGCTCAGCAACTGCTCTGCCGTCACGCTGTCCCGTTCCGCCAGCGGGTGTCCGGCGCGGCAGCAGAAATGCCAGCGGCGTGCCCGCAGGCGCTGGGTCTGGTAGTCCGGATTGGCCTCGAAGTAACGGGTATCGGCAACGAAAAACTCGAACTCGTCATTGAGCAGCCGCTTGCCCAGGCTCTGCCAGTCATCCACCTGAAACTGCACCCGGGCCTTGGGGTAGTGGCCGATGAAGTGGCCGATCGCCCGGGGGATCAGCCCCGAGGCGGGCGCCGGGCCGCAACCGAAGCGCAACTCGCCGGCCTCCAGGCCGTTGAACTGGCTGATCTCGTTGGCCAGTTGCTGGGCACCACTGACCAGCCGCCGGGCGTGTTCGAGCAGGACCTGGCCCTGCTTGGTCGGGGCCAGGTCCTTGCGTCCGCGATCCACCAACTGGCAGCCGGCACTGTGCTCCAGGGCCTGGATGCTGCGGCTGAAGGCCGATTGCGACAGGTTCACCGCCAATGCTGCGGCGACGAAGCTGCGGTGTTCGACGAGGGCGATGAAGTGGCGCAGTTGGCGCAGATCGATATGCATTTTTCACATAAAAAATATCGGGGAAATGCATTGGCTATGCATCCGCTCGACTCCTTATAAAGGCAATCTCTTATGCAGTAAATCTTTGTAAAAATATAAATAAATAACTTTAAAGAATATACGGGATGTATATTTTTTGACCAGGAGCCGTCCATGACTTCGTCCGATCTTTCCGTGCACCACCCTTCACGACGGCTCAAGCGCCTGCCCCTGGCCCTGTTGCTGGCGGGTAGCGCCAGCTGGTCGCTGGGCCACGCCGCCGAGAGCGAGGCCCCGCAGGACACCCCTCCCGCCGTCAGCGCCAGCAAGCCCAAGGCTGACAGCGGCCGGTTGGAAACCGTGACCGTTACCGCCCGGCGCCGTGAGGAAAGTTCGCAGAGCGTGCCGACGCCGATCAGCGTGGTCAGCGGCCAGGCCCTGGAGAGCCAGCGCGTCTACCGCATCCAGGACCTGCAGCAACTGGTGCCCAGCGTCAACGTCGCCTACATGCATGCGCGCCAGTCCAGCGTGTCGATCCGCGGCCTGGGCAACAACCCGGCCAGCGACGGCCTGGAAGGCAGCGTCGGGCTGTACATCGACAACGTCTACCTGGGGCGGCCGGGCATGGCGGTGTTCGACCTGATGGACATCGAACAGCTGGAAGTGCTGCGTGGCCCGCAAGGCACGCTGTTCGGCAAGAACACCACGGCGGGGGTGATCAACATCAACACCCGCGCGCCGAGTTTCACTCCGGAACGCAGCATCGAGGCCTCGGTGGGCGAGGACGGCTACTTCCAGACCAAGGGCAGCATTTCCGGGCCGATCAACGACCAGTTGGCCGGGCGCCTGTCGGTCTACCGCACCCGCAGCGATGGCGACATCAGGAACGAGTACGACGGTCATGACCTCAACGGCGGCGCGCGCGATGGATTCCGTGCGCAACTGCTGTTCAAGCCCAACGAGAATTTCAATCTGCGCTGGATCGGCGACTATAACGAGGAGGACTCCAGCGCCGGGACCCGCGTGCTGTACAGCACCGGACCGACCATCAACGGCGTCAACCTCTACCAGTCGCGGGCCACTGCCGCCGGGGCGACCCTGGTCAACGGCGCGGACCGCAAGGTCAATCTCAATGGCCAGCAGCGGGTCACGGTGTTCCAGGGCGGCAATTCCCTGGAGGCCAACTGGACCCTGCCCAACGACTTCACCCTGACCTCGGTCAGTTCCTATCGCTGGTGGAACTTCACCCCGCGCAACGACGATGGCCTCAACACGACCGCGTACTACAACGCCGGGGTCTCGGTGGAGGACAAGCAGTGGTCCCAGGAGATCCGCCTGGCATCGCCCACCGGCGGCTTCTTCGACTACGTGCTGGGGGCCTACTACTTCGGCTCCAAGCTCGATAACAAGAGCTTCAACTACTATGGGCCGCAGGCCGATATCTGGAACGGCACCGCCACCGGCGCGCTGAACAACGTCACCAGTATCGGCAACGGGCATATCGAGACCGACAGCTTCGCGCTGTTCGCCCAGGGCACCTGGCACCTGACCGAGCGCCTGGACTTCACCGCCGGCCTGCGCGGCAGCTACGAGGAGAAAAGCGCCTGGGTGAGCCGTGATGCACCGATTGGCGGCGATGCGGTCACCGGTGCCGCCGCCACCGCCCGACGTGCCCGTACCGGTGCCTACGACTCCGGTAACCTGAGCCAGTACAGCACCAGCCCCTCCGGCCTGCTCAACCTGAGCTATCGCTTCACCGACGACCTGCTCGGCTACGCGACCCTGTCCCACGGCGAGAAATCCGGCGGGGTGAACCTGGCGGTGGGCTCGGCCCCCACCGCTGGCGCCGACTCGCTGCTGATCGGCACCGAACGGGCGAACAACGCCGAACTGGGCTTCAAGAGCACCCTGTGGGACAAGCGCCTGCAGCTCAACGCCAACCTGTTCTGGACCCAGGTCAACGGCTATCAGACCAACGCCTACGATGACGCCAACCGCGTGCAATACCTGACCAACGCCGGTTCGGTGCGCTCACGCGGGGTGGAAGTCGAGAGCACGCTGGTTCCCGTGCGTGGGCTGACGCTCAACCTCAACGGTTCCTACAACGATGTGCGGTACCTGTCCTATAAGGATGCGCCATGCCCGCCGGAAGTCAGCCTGCGCCCGGGCGCCCCGGCCTCCTGCGACCTCACCGGGCACCAGGTGGTCGGCGCCTCGAAATGGATCGCCAATGCCAACGGCGAGTACAAGTGGAACCTGGACAACGGCCTGGAGCCCTACGTCACCGCCAGCTATGCGTTCCGCTCCAAGGCGGTCGGCACGGTCGAGGACTCCGCCTATGGGCAGATCCCCAGCTACGCCGTGGTCAACCTTTCCACTGGCCTGCGTGGCGATCTCAACCAGGGCCAGTGGGACATCTCGCTGTGGCTGAAGAACGCCTTCGACAAGACCTACTACACCACCCTCTGGACCGCCAGCAACGGTGGCTATGAGGGCCTGCTCGGTACGCCGCGGACCCTCGGAGTTACCGGGCGTTATGATTTCTGATCCATCGCAATGGCATGTCGGTTGTCATGAAACAACGCAGGGCAATAAGTTATTCACAACTTAAATAGTGCATATAGCCAATCGATTGGAAAATAACGTGGTGGCGTATTGGACAGAAACTAAAAGTCCGACCATTCTGGAATCCGTGAGTTTCAGGAGAGGCTCACTTTCATCGGAAGAGTCTATTAACGACATAAGGAGCACGCATCATGTCGAGCATCAATGGAACTTATGTGAACTCGAACTCGAACGCCAAGCTGGTGGTTACCGACGGCAACGACGCCAACGGTTCCTTCAGTGGACAGATCACCCAGGCGGGGGTGAACTACAACGTCACCGGGCATTACCACTTCCAGAACAGCACTGGCCAGCCTACGATCATCGCCTTCACCGGCTACAACGATGGTCACGGCTACGTTACCTTCGCGGCATTCTCGCCGGACCACAACTACGCGAAACTGAGAGCCAGCGGGTCGCGAACCACCTTTGACGGTGAAGTGGTCGGCCTGGGTGGCGAGTTCGTCAAACAGTAATAAAAGCACCGCGACATACTGCCGGGGAAGTCCTCGCGCAAGTGGAACTTTCCATTTGCCGGGTGGCGCCGTCGGCGGTATGTTTTGTTGTTTCTGATGCAAAATAAAGTTTTGCTGTCTTTAAGTCGTTCCTGTCCCCCTTTTCCCCTCCTCCATTATGTCCGTCGGTGTTGAGTATCCAACGGCCGATACTTGTCGTGCACATTACCTTTGCCCGTCGCAGCGGTTTTCGAGGCTCGACTTCATGCCTTGCGGGAATATTTTTCATGCCTGAAAAGCATCGGTTTTTCGTCGATCGGCTACAGCCCTTGAAACACATGGTTTTGCGCGGATTGGCGAAAACTGATATTCGTTTCGGGTATATCTATAACTTCAAAGATTACTTTATGGACTAAGCAGGCTCCGGGGATCATCGGCACCTCGACGCCGCCACAGCGCGCCGCGACGATTTCTAGCTGAAGACCGCAGGAGTGATTCAATGGGCAATGTCCAGACCGCTGCCAGTGCACACGAGGTGCCCTGGCGCCAGGCACCGGGTGGCGAGTTGGTCGATATCGGCCGGCCGCACCGTGCGCCGCTGGGGCAACTGCGCCTGCAGAAAGCCCCCCAGGGCATTCTCAGCCGGCGCGAGGCGGTATTGCTCGGGGCGTTCGCCCTGGTGCTGCATGGTGCGGTGATCTACTGGCTGAGCCAGCAGCAGACCCCGGTGTTGCCGGTGGTGCCGCCGGAAATCCCGCCAATGACCATCGAGTTCTCCCAGCCGGCCCCGCCTGTGGTCGAACCGCCGCCACCGGTTCCGCCGCCGCCGGTCGTTGAGCAACCCCCTCCGGTGGTCGACGAACTGGCGGCCAAGCCGGCGCCGCCCAAGCCGATTCCGAAACCCAAGCCGAAACCGGTGCCAAAGCCCGAGCCGAAGCCGGCGCCCAAACCGGTCGAGCAGCCACCGGCTCCGCCACAGCCGGCTGCCCCAGCTGCGCCGTCGGCCCCCCCCGCACCCGCTCCGGTGACCCCGGCTTCGGCCAACGCCGCGTACCTGAAGAACCCGGCGCCGGAATACCCGTCGCTGGCCCAGCGTCGCGGTTGGGAAGGCACGGTGGTGTTGCGGGTGCAGGTCCTGGCCAGCGGCAAACCGGGCGAGATCCAGATTCAGAAAAGCAGTGGTCGCCAGCAACTCGACGACGCTGCCCTGGCAGCGGTGAAGCGTTGGAGCTTCGTCCCTGCCAAACAGGGCGATGTCGCCCAGGTCGGCTGGGTCAGCGTGCCCATCGACTTCAAGATCCACTGACCGGCCGCCAACGCGCTAACGTTTCAAGAGGGAATACATCATGAGTTTACTGGCATCTCCACTCCAATCCATCGAAAGCGCGGTGATCTGGCTGCTGGTGGTCTTCTCCGTCGCGACCTGGGGCCTGGCCCTGCTCAAGGCCTTGCAGTTCGGCCGCCTGAAGGGCCAGGATCGGCGCTTCCACAAGCAGTTCTGGGCCGCCTCCAGCCTCGACTCGGCCGCCGAACTGAGCGAAACCCAACCCGGCGCCGCCGCCCGCGTGGCCCAGGCCGGCTATGCGGCAATCCAGGTCGGTGACGGCAGTCATGCCGCCGACCTGAGCCAGGCGATCAATCACCAGGATCGTCTCGAACGCGCCCTGCGCCAGCAGATCGTGCGTGAGCGGCGCTCGCTGGAAACCGGCCTGGCGGTGGTCGCCAGTATCGGCAGCACCTCGCCGTTCATTGGCTTGTTCGGGACCGTGTGGGGGATCATGGAAGCCCTGCAAGGCATCAGCGCCGCCGGTTCCGCCAGCCTGGAAACCGTGGCCGGGCCGATCGGTGCCGCGCTGGTGGCGACCGGTGTCGGGATCGCCGTCGCCGTGCCGGCGGTGCTGGTCTACAACTACTTCCTGCGCCGGCTGAAGCTCACCGCCGCCGACCTCGACGACTTCGCCCACGACTTCTACAGCCTGGCGCAGAAGAGCTCGTTCCGTGTGCTGGTACACCCGACCGCGAACAAGAGCGCCACTCAGGGCGCTGCACAGAAAGTGAAGGAGGCGTCCTGACATGGCCTTCTCCACTCAAGACAGCGATGAAGTGCTGAGCGAAATCAACGTCACGCCGCTGGTGGACGTGATGCTGGTACTGCTGGTGGTGTTCATCGTCACCGCGCCGCTTTTGACCAACGCGATCCCGATCAACCTGCCCAAGACCGAAGCCGTGGCGCCGGTGGAGCAGAAGGACCCGCTGGTGGTGAGCATCGACGGTAACGGCAAGTTCTTCCTCAACAAGGACGAGATCCAGCCCGACCTGCTGGAAACCAACCTGCAGGCGGCCAAGGCCAAGGATCCGGAGTTACGCGTGCAGTTGCAGGCCGACAATGGCGTGAACTACGGCGAAGTGGCGCGGGCCATGGCTTCCATCGAGCGGGCCGGCATCACCAAGCTGTCGGTGATCACCGCACGCTGAACACAACTGATCCTCGTGTTTCTCGGGCCGTCTCCTTGGCAGGGTGCGGCCCTTTTTTGTTTCTCGTCCTCGACGCCACCCCGACAAGCCGCGCTCCTACAGCGGGCGGTGTTCGTTTGAGAGGGGCAGATGGTTCTTATATTTCATTGTGATCTTAATAAATAGCTTCTTATTCCTTAACGAATATATCCCGCCTCCCTATACTCGATCAGGAACGCACACGCTGGAGGAGTACCCCATGCGCAACGAGTCGATTCGTTATCTGATCGTGCCGGGCTGGCAAGGATCGCCAGAAGATCATTGGCAAACCCACTGGCAGAACAGCCTGCCCAACAGCGCGCGGGTGGAGCAGGCCGACTGGCTGACGCCGCGCCGTGAAGACTGGGTGGCGGCCCTGGCCGAAGCCATTGCCGCCGACAGCACGCCAGTGATCCTGATTGCCCACAGCCTGGGGTGCGTCACCGTGGCCCATTGGGCGCGCACCGCGCCGGCCCACCTGCTGCACCAGGTCCACGGTGCGTTGCTGGTGGCCCCGGCCGATGTCGAGCGGCCCGCCTGCGCCCCCGCGTTGCGTAATTTCGCGCCGATTCCCAGCGAACCGTTGCCGTTCCCGAGCCAGGTCGTCGCCTCCGACAACGACCCGGCGGTCAGTGCCCCGCGTGCCCTGGAACTGGCCCGCCAGTGGGGCGCCGAAGCCGGCATCATCAGCGGTGCCGGGCATATCAACGTCAAGTCCGGCCACCAGCGCTGGGAGCAGGGATTCGCCTACCTGTATCGCCTGCAAACCCGCATGGAACAACATTCCCTGCGCCGTGCCTGAATTCTTTTCTTCGTTCAACGCCCCCGCCGCCCGGCGGAGCCGGGCGGGAGTCTGTCATGAGTCTGCATGAAACCTTCGGTCAGCCGTTGCTGACCTTTCCCGACGCGGAAAAAAGCCCGCTGAGCATTCGCGCCAAGGCGCTGGTGTTCGTCGACCCGCGCTCGCGCCAACTGCGCGAGGAGCTCGAACAACTGGCACCCAAGGCGCTGCCGGTGCTGATCCGTGGTGAGACCGGCAGCGGCAAGGAGTTGCTGGCCCGGCATATCCACCGCGCCAGCGATCGTGGCGGGCTGTTCGTCTCGGTCAACTGCGGCGCCATCAGCCCGACCTATGCCGATGCCGAGCTGTTCGGTCATGCGGCCGGTGCCCACAGCGGTTCGGCGAGCAGCCGCGCCGGCTGGTTCGGTTCGGCCAACGGCGGCACCCTGTACCTGGACGAGATCGGCGATTTGCCGTTGCCGATCCAGATCAAGCTGCTGTCGGCCCTGGAGAACCATGAGGTGACCCGTGTTGGCGCGCACCAGCCGAGCCCGGTGGATGTGCGACTGGTCGCGGCGACCAGCATCGACCTGGCCCAGGCGGTCGCGGCGGGCAAGTTCCACGAGCGGCTCTACAGCTACCTCAGCGAAGGCCGCCTGGAGCTGCCGGCGCTGCGCGAGCGGGTGGGCGACATCCTGTCTTTGGCCGAATATTTCCTCGGCATCTACAGCCAGCGGTTGAGCCTGCCGGTGCCGCTGATCAGCGAAAGCGCCCAGCGCGCCCTGGAGCGGCACAGTTGGCCGGGCAATACCCGCGAGCTGGAGAACGTCATCCACTTCGCCCTGCTGGTCAGCAGCGGTGATGAGATCCTGCCGGAGCATTTGAACCTGCCGCAGCCGCTGGCGGTGATCGAACATCTGCTGGCCGGCAGCTCGCCAGAGGAGCGGGCGGCGCTCAAGCGCTTGCTGGATTGATCGAACGTCTATGCTGTGGAGCGCTCATTCCTCCTGCGGCGTGTGCGTTCCCTGTGGCTTGCTCATCCCTGTAGGAGCGTGGTGCAAGGCGGGAAGGCTGTATGAGAAAAATGGAATATGAAGATGAATAAAAGGTATTGTTCGGGAATAAAAAATCCCGGTATCTTCCATTTCAGGCAAGCGATATCAAATTGCTTGCACCTCTCTTCTCCAGGCTGTCGTCGATGACGACGGTGATTTTCGATAAGGACACTGCATGAAAAAGGTTCTGTTGTTTACCGCATTGGCGGCTGCTCTGACCGCTGGCCTGGCCCAGGCTGGGGAAAAATTGGTGGTGGCGGCCACGCCGATCCCGCACGCGGAAATCCTCGAGCTGATCAAGCCGACCCTCGCCAAAGAAGGCGTGGACCTGGAAGTGAAGGTCTTCACCGACTACGTACAGCCCAACACCCAGGTCGCCGAGAAACACCTGGACGCCAACTACTTCCAGACCAAGCCGTACCTGGATGGCTTCAACAAGGGCAAGGGCACCAATCTGGTGACCGTGATCGGCGTGCACGTCGAGCCTTTCGGTGGCTACTCGAAGAAAGTCAAGAGCCTGTCCGAGCTGAAGGACGGCGCGACCATCGCCATTCCTAACGAAGGCAGCAACGCCGGACGCGCCCTGCTGCTGCTGCAGAGCAAGGGGTTGATCGAGCTGAAAGATCCGAAAAACGCCCTGTCGACGCCGAAAGACATCGCCAAGAACCCGCACAAGTTCAAGTTCAAGGAGCTGGAATCGGCCCTGCTGCCGCGCGTGCTGGACCAGGTCGACCTGGACATGATCAACACCAACTACGCGCTGGAAGCCGGCCTGAATCCTGCCAAGGATGCCCTGCTGATCGAGGGTGCCGACTCGCCTTACGTGAACTTCCTGGTGGCCCGTCCGGACAACCAGAACAGCGACGCCATCCAGAAGCTGGCCAAGGCTCTGACCAGCCCCGAGGTGAAAGCCTTCATCGATTCGAAGTACAAGGGCGCGGTGCTGCCGGCGTTCTGATTCGCCGACAACCCCTTCAAGGTTCGAACGCCGACGAGCGATCAGCGTCGGCGTTTTTTATGGTCTGTGCAAAAGTGTCAGGCGTTACTTTTGTAGTAGCTGGAAGGACGCTTTCGCGGATAAACCGGGGCGCCGGACCGCCTGCTCCCACAGTGTGTCCCCAGGAGAGCAGCGCCGCAGAACCGTGGGAGCCGAGCCGGATTTATCCGCGAAGGGCGCTCCGCGAATCCAGGCGGGCACCGGCCTGGTCGTTCACCGCCCGGCGCAACGCCACCAGCAGTTTCACGATGTCCTTTGGGTCGAGCTTTTGCGGCGCTTGTACCTGGGCCATGGGGTCTTCCTTGTCATGGGGTGGCCACTAGGCTGGCCGTTTTCGTCCGTGCTTGGAGCGTTCTTCCGGGGAAAAGATCCGTACCCGCTGCAAGGAAAGTAGCTGCCCGTCGACCTTCCGGCAAATGCGGTACCGGCCAGTCAGTCCGGCCACTTCCAGGCCGGTTCGTCGAGCAGGCCCTGGCCGACGATCTGTGTCTGGCCAAGCCGCTTTTCCAGCACGATGGAATTGCACGCCGGATCCTGCTGCAAGGCCGCGATCAGGCGGCTGGCATGGGACACCACCCACACCTGGCAGCGCTGCGAGGCCCGAACGATCAGGCGCGCCAGCGCCGGCAGCAGGTCGGGGTGCAGGCTGGTTTCCGGTTCGTTCAGCACCATCAGCGTCGGCGGCCGTGGTGTCAGCAGGGCGGCCACCAGCAGCAGGTAGCGCAGGGTGCCGTCCGATAGCTCGGCGGCGGACAACGGTCGCAGCAGGCCGTCCTGGTGGAACTCGATGGCGAAGCGGGCACCCGGCGAAACCGCAATCTCCAACCGTGAGCCGGGGAACGCATCGCTGATCGCCTCCTGCAGCGCCTGCGGATCGCCAATTTCGATGATGGTGCGCAGGGCGGCCGCCAGGTCGCGACCATCGTGATGCAGCACCGGTGTGCGCGTGCCCAACTGGGGCTGGCGCGCCGGCGCATCCGCATCGCTGCGAAAGTGATCGTAGAAGCGCCAGCCGCGAATATGCTCGCGCAGCAACAGCACTTCCGGCGAGCTACGCAGGTTGCCGACCTGGTCGAACAGGCTGTCGAAGCTCGGCGTATGCTGCGCCAGCACTTCCCAACCCGGCTCCCCGCGAGCCTTGACCATGGGACCGGAACGATCCACCAGCAGGCTGGCCGGGCGATACACGGGGCTTGCCCAGATGCATTCGCGCTTGATTTGCGGGTCGAGGGAGAACCATGAGTTGCTGGGTTCCGGCAGGCCGAGGGAAATGGCGTAGCTGAAGTCCTCGCCGACAAAGCCCAGGCGCAGGCGCTTGGCGCCCTGGCGCACCACGCCTTGCACCTCGACCTCACCCTGGCGCATGCGCCGGCTGATCGTTTCCGGCCCGGCCCAGAAGGTCGAGTCCAGCCCGCCTTCGCGAGCCAGCGCGTTGACCACGCCGCCCTGGGCGGTCTCCGCCAGCAGGCGCAGGGCGCGGTACAGGTTGGACTTGCCGCTGCCGTTGGGGCCGGTGATCAGGTTCAGGCGGTCGAGGGGCACCACCAGCTTGTTGATCGAGCGGTAGTTGGCTACGGCGAGGGTCTTGAGCATGGGGTGGGTCCTGGCGAGTGAGCCGACAGTGTGCCCGATAACCCGGATCGATACAGCGCAACTCTTGTGGCGAGCGGGCTTGTCGGAACGCCGCACCGCCACGCTCGGCTGCGAAGCGGCCCCAAGGCTCCCTGCGCGGTGTGCCAGCGATTACGGAGTATCCGGCTTCACGACCGCTGCGCGGCCGAACGCGGGCAAGCCCGCTCGCCACGACGATGGAGTAGTCGGGCAAGCCCGCTCGCTACCACGATGGAGCTGTCGCGCAAGGACGGAACCCTGTTATACGCTATCAGTCGTAATGACACTGCGAGTCAGCATTACGCGAAGGAGCGTGTATGAACGGGCGTCGAACGAAGTGGGAAGTAGCCTTGGTGCTTCTGGCGCTCCTGAGCGGTTGCGGGCGTGAGAAACCTCCGGAGCAGTTGCGCCCGCGTGTCTTCGTCGAACAGGTTCAGCGCAAGGATTTCGGTGCTTCCGTCACCCTCACCGGGGATATCCAGGCGCGGGTACAGACCGATCTGTCGTTCCGGGTCGGCGGCAAGATCATCCAGCGCAATGTCGATGTCGGCGCCCGGATCTCCGCCCGGCAGGTGCTCGCCAAACTCGATCCCAAGGACCTGCAGACCAACGTCGACAGCGCCCAGGCCGAGGTCAACGCCCAGCAGGCGCGGGTGCAGCAGACCAGCGCGGCGTTCGTCCGCCAGCAGAAACTCCTGCCCAAGGGTTACACCAGCCGCAGTGAATACGATGCCGCCCAGGCCGGCCTGCTCAGTGCCAAAAGTGCGCTGACCGCGGCCCAGGCGCAACTGGCCAATGCCCGTGAGCAACTGGGTTATACCGCGCTGATCGCCGAGGCGCCCGGGGTGATCACCGCGCGTCAGGCCGAGGTCGGCCAGGTGGTGCAGGCGACCATGCCGATTTTCAGCCTGGCCCGCGATGGCGAGCGCGACGCGGTGTTCAATGTCTACGAGTCGTTGCTGGTGGAACCACCGGAAGACCAGCCGATCACCGTGACCCTGCTCGACAACCCGGCGATCAAGGCGGTGGGCAAGGTCCGCGAGGTGACTCCCGCAGTGTCGGCCCAGAGCGGCACGGTGCAGGTCAAGGTCGCCCTGGAGCCGTTGCCGGCGGGTATGGACCTCGGCTCGGTGGTCAGCGCCACCGTGACGGCACCGGCCAAGGCCAGTATCGAACTGCCCTGGTCGGCCCTGACCAAGGATGTCAGCGAGCCGGCGGTATGGCTGGTGGACGAGGCCGGCAAGGTCAGCCTGCGCCAGGTCAAGGTCGCACGCTACCTGACGGGGCATGTGATGATCGGCGAGGGCCTGGAGGGGGGCGAGAGGGTCGTGGTCGCCGGCGGACAACTGCTGCACCCGGGCATGCTGGTGGAGATCGCCCAGCCGCCGGCCCGGGTAGCCGGAGGGCGTGCGCCATGAAGCGACTGTCACTGCTGTTGCTCGGCGGTCTGCTGGTCGCCGCCTGTTCGAAGCAGGAGCCCGCGCCGGAGCCGGTGCGGCCGGTGCTGTTCATCGAGGTCCGGCCTGAGTCGGTGCAGAGTCTCGGGCGCTTTGCCGGGAGCATCCAGGCCCGTTACGAGAGCACCCTGGGCTTCCGGGTCTCGGGACGCATCGCACGGCGTTATGTCGATGTCGGCAGTGAGGTAGCCCAGGGCGCCCTGTTGGCCAGCCTCGATCCGACCGACCAGCAGAACCAGTTGCGCGCCGCCCAGGGCGACCTGTCGCGCATCGAGGCACAATGGATCAATGCCCAGGCCAACGCGCGCCGCCAGCAGGAACTGTTCGACCGTGGCGTCGGTGCCCAGGCGCAACTGGACGTGGCCCAGACCGACCTGAAAACCACCGGCGCCTCCCTCGAACAGGCCCGCGCCTCGGTTGGCCAGGCCAGGGACCAGTTGGGCTACACCGAACTGCGCAGCGACCACGCCGCGGTGGTCACCGACTGGAAGGTCGAGGCCGGCCAGGTGGTCAGCGCCGGCCAGGAGGTGGTGACGCTGGCGCGCCCGGACATCAAGGAGGCGGTGATCGACCTGCCGGCCACCCTGGCCGACCAGTTGCGTGAAGGCGTCGAGTTCCGCGTCGCCAGTCAACTCGATCCGAGCGTCAACACCACCGCCCGCCTGCGTGAAATCGAGCCCCAGGCCGACAGTGCCACCCGTACCCGGCGGGCCCGGCTGACCCTGGCCGACACCCCGGCGGCGTTTCGCCTGGGTACGTCCATCAGCGTCACGCTGAGTTCGGCCATCGAGCCGCGGACCCAGTTGCCGCTGTCGGCACTGTGGGAGAGCCAGGGCAAGACGCAGATCTGGGTCATCGACCCGCGGACTTCGACCGTCACGCCGCGTGAGGTGAAGGTCCTCGGCCGCGATGGTGAAACGATGCTGGTGGGCTCCGGCGTCAAGGCCGGCGAGAAGGTGGTGAGCGCCGGGGTGAACAGTCTCAAGCCCGGGCAGAAAGTCAGAATCGACGAGGAAACCCCACGATGAAAGGGAGCTTCAACCTGTCCGAGTGGGCGCTCAAGCACCAATCGTTCGTCTGGTACCTGATGTTCGTCGCACTGTTGATGGGGGTGTTCTCCTACATCAACCTGGGACGTGAGGAAGACCCGTCCTTCACCATCAAGACCATGATCATCCAGACCCAGTGGCCCGGCGCCACGGTGGACGAGACCCTGGAGCAGGTCACCGACCGTATCGAGAAGAAGCTCGAGGAACTCGACTCCCTCGACTATGTGAAGAGCTACACCCGTCCCGGCGAGTCGACGGTGTTCGTGTTCCTGCGCGACACCACCAGCGGCAAGGACATTCCGCAGATCTGGTACCAGGTGCGCAAGAAGATCGACGACATCCGTGGCGAGTTTCCCCAGGACATCCAGGGCCCGGGTTTCAACGACGAGTTCGGCGATGTGTTCGGCTCGGTCTACGCCTTCACCAGCGACGGCCTGACCATGCGCCAGCTGCGCGACTACGTGGAGCAGGTCCGCGCGCAGATCCGCGATGTGCCGGGGCTGGGCAAGATCGAGATGATCGGCGAGCAGAACGAGGTGCTCTACCTGAACTTCTCCACCCGCAAGCTGGCCGCCCTGGGCATCGACCAGCGCCAGGTGGTGCAGAGCCTGCAATCGCAGAACGCGGTGACCCCGGCCGGGGTGATCGAGGCCGGCCCCGAGCGCATCTCCGTGCGCGCTTCCGGGCAGTATGCCTCGGAGAAGGATCTGCAGGCGGTCAATCTCAAGCTCAACGATCGTTTCTACCGGCTGGCGGACATCGCCGAGATCAGCCGGGGTTACGTCGACCCGCCGACCCCGCTGTTCCGCTACAACGGCCAGACCGCCATCGGCCTGGCGATCGCCATGAAGAAGGGCGGCAACATCCAGGAATTCGGCAAGGCCCTGCACGAGCGCATGGACAGCCTCACCGCCGACCTGCCGGTGGGCGTGGGCGTGCACAAGGTCTCCGACCAGGCCGAGGTGGTGGAGAAGGCCGTCGGCGGCTTCACCAGCGCGCTGTTCGAAGCGGTGGTCATCGTCCTGGTGGTGAGCTTCGTCGCCCTCGGCCTGCGTGCCGGGCTGGTGGTGGCCTGCTCGATCCCGCTGGTGCTGGCGATGGTCTTCGTGTTCATGGAGTACAGCGGCATCACCATGCAGCGGATTTCCCTCGGTGCGCTGATCATCGCCCTCGGCCTGCTGGTGGACGATGCGATGATCACCGTGGAAATGATGGTCACGCGGCTGGAGAAGGGCGACAGCAAGGAACAGGCCGCGACCTTCGCCTACACCTCCACGGCCTTTCCGATGCTCACCGGGACCCTGGTGACGGTCGCCGGCTTCGTGCCCATCGGCCTCAACGCCAGTTCGGCCGGCGAGTACACCTTCACCCTGTTCGCGGTGATCGCGGTGGCGATGCTGGTGTCGTGGATCGTCGCCGTGCTGTTCGCCCCGGTGATCGGCGTGCATATCCTCAGCGAGAAGGTGAAGGCCCACGACAGCGGCAACGGACGGGTGGCCCGGGCCTTCAATGCCGGCTTGCTGTGGTCGCTGCGCAATCGCTGGTGGGCCATCGGCCTGACGGTGCTGATCTTCGCGCTGTCGGTGTTCGGCATGCGTTTCGTGCAGAACCAGTTCTTCCCGTCTTCGGACCGTCCGGAGATCCTGGTGGACCTCAACCTGCCGCAGAACGCCTCGATCAACGAGACCCGCAAGGCGGTGGACCGGCTGGAGGCCAGTCTCAAGGACGACCCGGATATCCTGCGCTGGAGCACCTACATCGGCGAGGGCGCGATCCGTTTCTACCTGCCGCTCGATCAGCAGTTGCAGAACCCCTACTACGCGCAGTTGGTCATCGTCAGCAAGGGCCTGGAGCAGCGCGCGGCGCTCATGGACCGGCTGAACAAGCGCCTGCGCGACGACTTCGTCGGTATCGGCAGTTTCGTCCAGACCCTGGAGATGGGCCCGCCGGTGGGGCGGCCGTTGCAGTATCGGGTCAGTGGCAAGGACATCGACCAGGTGCGCAAGCACGCCATCGAGCTGGCGACGATCCTCGACAGGAACCCGAATGTCGGCGAGACCATCTACGACTGGAACGAACCGGGCAAGGTCCTGCGCATCGACATCGCCCAGGACAAGGCGCGGCAGTTCGGCCTGTCGTCCGAGGACGTGGCCAAGCTGATGAACACCATCGTCAGCGGGGCTCCGGTGACCCAGGTCAAGGACGATATCTACCTGATCAACGTGGTCGGACGTGCGGTGGACAGCGAGCGGGGCACGCCGGAGACCCTGCAGAACCTGCAGATCGTCACGCCCAGCGGCACCTCGGTCCCGCTGCTGGCGTTCGCCACGGTGCGCTACGAACTGGAGCAGCCGCTGGTCTGGCGGCGTGACCGCCTGCCGACCATCACCCTCAAGGCCGGGGTGCGTGGAGGCATCCAGCCGACGGACCTGGTGGCACAGCTGAAGCCCGAGATCGACAAGTTCTCCGCCGGTTTGCCGGTCGGCTACAAGGTGGTCACCGGCGGCACGGTGGAAGAGAGCGGCAAGGCCCAGGGACCGATCGCCCAGGTGGTGCCGCTGATGCTGTTCCTCATGGCGACCTTCCTGATGATCCAGTTGCACAGCGTGCAGAAGATGTTCCTGGTGGCCAGCGTCGCGCCGCTGGGGCTGATCGGCGTGGTGCTGGCGCTGGTGCCGACGGGCACGCCGATGGGCTTCGTGGCGATTCTCGGGATCCTCGCGCTGATCGGCATCATCATCCGCAACTCGGTGATTCTGGTGACCCAGATCGATGAGTACGAAAGCAACGGCTACGAGCCGTGGGACGCAGTGGTGGAGGCGACCGAACACCGGCGCCGGCCGATCCTGCTGACGGCGGCGGCGGCGAGCCTGGGGATGATCCCGATTGCCCGGGAAGTATTCTGGGGGCCGATGGCCTACGCGATGATCGGCGGGATCGTGGTGGCGACGGTGCTGACGCTGATGTTCCTGCCGGCGCTGTATGTGGCGTGGTACCGGATTCGCGAGCCGAAACGCGACGCGGCCTGAGGAGTGCCGGAGGCGCTCCGTTGGAGGCTGCCCTCTGTGGGGCTTGTGAACGATAGCAATCTACCTGTCGCCAGCAAGCCGGCTCCCACAGAGATTGCGCCAGGCTAGCTGATTCGTGTGCGCCAACGTACGCCATGAGCTTCGCGGGCAAGCCGGCTCCCACAGAGGCCTGTGTCGAGCAGCTGTCTTGTGCGCGGCGCTATCCCTTGTGGGAGCCGGCTTGCTGGCGATAGCGCCGGCACTGGCGCCGCAAGGCTTGAAGGCCCATTCGCGGGCAGGCCACGCTCCTACAAGGGAGTGGTGCCGATTATTCGGCTGACGACGGCTTCTCCCACAGGTTGATCCCGCCTTCCTGGGCGAAACGGTCGATCTCCGCCAGTTCCTCCTGGCTGAATGCCAGGTTCTTCAGCGCCCCGACGTTCTCGACGATCTGCTCTGGCCGGCTCGCGCCGATCAGCGCCGAGGTCACCCGCGGGTCACGCAGGGTCCAGGCCAGGGCCAGCTGCGCCAGGCTCTGGCCACGCCCCTTGGCGATCTCGTTGAGCGCCCGTACGTGGGCGATGTTCGCTTGCGACAGGTGCGATTCACGCAACGAGCCGCCACCCGGGCGGTTGATCCGCGCATCCTGTGGGATGCCGTTGAGGTACTTGTCGGTCAGCAGGCCCTGGGCCAGCGGGGTGAAGGCGATCACCCCGGTACCGAGTTCCTCCACGGTGTCCAGCAGGTCCTTTTCCACCCAGCGATTGAGCAGGTTGTAGGCTGGCTGGTGGATCAGCAGCGGCACTTTCCATTCTTTCAACAGCGCCGCGATCTCGCGGGTTTTCACCCCGGAATACGACGAGATACCAATGTACAGCGCCTTGCCCTGCTGTACGGCGGTAGCCAGGGCGCTGGCGGTTTCCTCCAACGGTGTATCCGGGTCGAAGCGGTGCGAGTAGAAGATGTCCACATAGTCCAGGCCCATGCGCTGCAGGCTCTGGTCGAGGCTGGCGAGCACATATTTGCGCGAGCCGCCGCCCTGGCCGTAGGGGCCCGGCCACATGTCCCAGCCGGCCTTGCTGGAGATGATCAGTTCGTCGCGGTACTGCCTGAAGTCCTCGCGCAGCAACCGACCGAAATTGATCTCGGCGCTGCCATAGGGCGGGCCGTAGTTGTTCGCCAGGTCGAAGTGGTTGATGCCCAGGTCGAAGGCGGTACGCAGCAGGGCGCGCTGGGTGTCGATCGGCGTGCTGTCGCCGAAGTTGTGCCACAGGCCCAGGGACAGCGCGGGCAGCACCAGGCCGCTGCGGCCGACGCGGCGGTAGGGGATGGAGTCGTAGCGGTTTTCGGCAGCTTGATAAGTCATCGAATCCTCTCTTGTGGCGCGGGAAATTTCACAGGGTAACGCTCACTTCATGGTGGTCCGGGTCAATCAGCATAGTTCTGGGACAGGCCATGGCCGCTCCGGGTTCGATCCGCGACTGAAACGTTTCATGTTCCGCGGATTTCGTACCGGCTTGCCGTCGCTTGCGCACATTTTCCGGCAGGCATGTTTCTGACGGTTTCGGAAATTAGCGCTTGACTTTGAATTCGTCCTCGAAAGCCATTTTTGATTCAGTACAAATTAGTACATACCTGGTCATTTTTTACCCCTTGGTAAAACAGCTTTTATGCCCAGCAATTTCTAGGGAAATCAAAAATTTACTACAAGTACACATGGTACGTATTACGGAAAAGTATGATTAGGTGGTTTGATCAGATCAAAAAATGATCAATTTTGGGTTCAAAAGGGTTGTTCTGGCTCACGGCCAGCTCTATAAGGGTTGCGAGAAGCGGTTTTTCGGTCGCTCAAGGCCCAGATGCTCGCGTAACGTGCTGCCCTGGTACTCGGTTCGGTACAGTCCGCGGCGCTGCAGCTCCGGGACGACACCGGCAGCGAAGTCCGCCAGCCCGCCCGGCAGGTGCGGTACCAGTACGTTGAAGCCGTCTGCCGCGCCCTGTTCGAACCAGGTCTGCAGTTCGTCGGCGATCTGCGTCGGTGTACCGACCAGGCTGTAGTGCCCGCGCCCACCGGCAATGCGCCTGCCCAGTTGCGCCAGGGTCAGGTTTTCCGCGCCGGCCAGCTCGGTCAGCAGCCGCTGTCGGCTCTGCTGGCCGCTGTCGGTCAGTGGCAGCTCGGGTAGCGGGCCGTCCAGTGGATAGCCCGACAGGTCGAAGTTGCCGAGCATGCGTCCGAGCAGGGCGACGCCGACCTCGGGTTCGACCAGTGCCTGGAACGTTTCATGTTTCTCCCGCGCCTCGCTCTCGCTCTGGCCGACCACGACAAACGTCCCCGGCATGATTTTCAGCGCGTCGGCCGAGCGCCCGAAGCGCGTCAGGCGGCCCTTGAGGTCGGCGTAGAACGCTTGTGCCTTGACCAGGGAGGATTGCGCGGTGAACACCACTTCGGCGGTCTGCGCGGCCAGCTCCAGGCCGGTCTGCGACGAGCCGGCCTGGACGATCACCGGCCGGCCCTGGGGCGAGCGGGCGACGTTCAGCGGGCCGCGGACCTTGAAGTGCTCGCCCTGGTGATTGAGCACGTGCAGCTTGGCCGGGTCGTAGTACTGGCCGCTGGCCTTGTCGCGGGTGAAGGCGTCGTCTTCCCAGCTGTCCCACAGGCCGGTGACCACCTGGTGGAACTCGCGTGCCCGCGCATAGCGTTCGGCGTGGCTGATGTGCTCGGTGCGGCCGAAGTTCAGGGCCTCGGTGGCGGCGTCCGAGGTCACCAGGTTCCAGCCGGCGCGGCCGCCGGAGAGGTGGTCCAGCGAGGCGAATTTGCGCGCCACGTGGTACGGCTCGTTGTAGCTGGTGGTGGCGGTGGCGATCAGGCCGATGCGTTCGGTCACCGCGCTCAAGGCCGAGAGCAGGGTCAGCGGCTCGAAGTGGTCCGAGCGGGCCATGCGACTGGCGATGTCACCCTCGGCGGCAGCGACGCTGTCGGCCACGAACAGCGCGTCGAACTTCGCCGCCTCGGCGATGCGCGCCAGCTGCTTGTAGTGGCCGAAATCCAGGCCGGCGTTGGCCGGCACTTCGGGGTGACGCCACGCAGCGACGTGGTGCCCGGTGGCCATCAGGAAGGCACCAAGTTTCATCTGGCGCGGGGTTTGGGTCATGACAGGTTCCTTGGCGATTGATTGAGTGTTGTGCACGCAACGGCTCAAAAATCCTTGCGCACCTGGATGCCGAAATAGCGCTCGTCATCCCGTGGCACGGCCCGGTAGATGTAGCTGCCGCCACTGGCCAGCAACGGCGAGTAGGACTTGTCGGCGAGGTTCTTGCCCAGCAGTGCCACGCGCCAGCCCTGGTTGTAGTCGGCCAGGGCGATGCTGGCGTTCCAGATGCCGTAGGCGCCCTGCCTGGTGTCGACGTTCTGGCTGATGTCGTACTGCACTTCGCTCTGCCAACTGAAGTCGGTGCCCAGTTCCAGATCCAGGCCGTTGTTCAGCGGCAGGCTGTAGTCGGCGCGCACGTAGCTCTTCCAGTCCGGGCTGAACGGCAGCGGCTTGCCGTTGACGTTGCAACTGGCCGCCGCGCCCGGCGGGCAGGCGAATTCGTCGATTCGCGCGCGGGTGTAGGCCAGGGCGCCGGAGAGCTTGAGGTGGTTGGTGGCCTGCAGCGCGTAGTCGGCTTCGACGCCTTCGGTGCTGACGCTGCCGGCGTTGATCAGGCGCGTCACCACTTGCCCGGCGACGGTGTCGAAGAAGTTCGCCTGGTAGTTGTCGTAGTCGCTGTGGAACACCGCCAGGTTGGTGGTCAGGCGATTGTTCCAGCTGGTGGCCTTGATCCCGGCTTCCCAGGTGTTGGAGGTCTCCGGCTTCAGTGCGTCGGTGTCCCGTGGCTGCATGTTGAAGAACACGTTGTAGGCCGGGCCCTTGTAGCCGCGCGAGTAGGTCAGGTAGCTGGTGACGCTGTCGCTGAGGTCGTACTGCACGCCCAGGCGCCCGGACCAGCCGTCCTCGTCCACCGAGCCCTTGCTGCTGGTGGCCGGCTGGATGCCGCTGACGGTGGTGGCGGAGGTGGAGACTCGACGGTGATCGTAGGACAGGTCGTCGTGGGTGTAGCGCAGGCCGGCGATACCGCGAAAGCGCGGGGTGAAGTTCAGCGTGCTCTCGCCGAACACCGCGTAGCTGTCGTTGGTGGTGCTGTAGTCGGCGACGCCGCGATTGACGCTGGTCGTGGTGGTCAGGGTGCGCTGGTAGGTCTCTTCGTCCTTGCCGTGCAGGTAGAACAGGCCACCGACGTACTCCAGGAACTGGCCCTTGGGCGAGGCCAGGCGGATTTCCTGGGAGTACTGGTTGAAGTCCAGCGCGCCACGGTCGGCGGTGCCGGGGAAGGCTGCGGTGACGGTGCCGAGGCGGTCGCCATCCTGGTACTGGTGGTTGCTCCAGCCACGCCAGGCGGTGATCGAGGTCAGGGTGTAGTCACCGAGGTTCCAGTCCAGCTGGCCGGACACGCCCTTGTTGATGTCGTCGACGTAGCTGCGCGTGTCGGCGTTGATGTCGCGGTTGTCGGAGGACGGTCGCACCGGGTTCAGCGCATTGGTGAAGGCCGGGCTCAGGGATTTGCTGACCACGCCGTTGGGCGCGTCGTCATGGGACTGCATGTAGTCGGCGGCGAGGGTGAACGTCACGTCTTCGTTTGGGGTGAACTCCAGCTTGCCGCGCACGCCCTTGTGGTTGTAGCCGTTGACTTCCTGGCCGTTGGCCTTGTTGTCGACGTTGCCGTCGTAGCTGCCGAACAGAGTGGTCAGCGAGCCCTTGAGGGTATCGGGAATCAGGCTGCCACCGATGCCGAAACGGGTGCGGCTTTCGTTGCCGCTGAAGTACGACTGGTCGATGTAGCCATGGGTTTCGGCGGTGGGGGCCTTGGTGACGATGTTCAGCACGCCGGCCGAGGCGTTCTTGCCGAACAGCGTGCCCTGCGGGCCGCGCAGCACTTCGATGCGGTCGAGGTCGAGCAGGTCGAGGGTGGCCTGGCCGGGGCGGCTGTAGACCACGCCGTCGATCACCGTCGCGACGGTCGGCTCGACCCCCGGCGAGGTGGAGATGGTGCCCACGCCACGGACGAACAGCGAGGTGTCCTTGTTCGAGGCGCCGGTGCGGAAGTTCAGTGTCGGCACCTGCTGGACGATGCTGGCAACGCCGTTGCGGCTGTCACGCTCCAGTTGTTCGCCATCGACCACCGAGACCGCCACCGGGACCTTCTGCAGCGATTCTTCGCGACGGGTGGCCGTGACCGTGACCGCTTTCAGCGTCGGCTCCTGGTCGGTGCCGGTCTCGGCGGCGAAGACGGCCGGCGACGGCAGGGCAGCCAGCCCGGCCAGCAGCCAGGCCAGGTGTGGACGCCGTGGCGTGGCGGCACGGATCGCCCGCGCCAGTGTGTGTTGCTCCCCGAATGTGTTGTGCATGTGGTGCCCGCTCGAAAAATGACCCTGAACCGCCGTCGCTCTGCGTCGACAGCGCCTGATTTGTCTTGGGGCATTCGCTCGAGCGAGTAGCAGGCAGACAAAGCGTTTTGTTAGCGCTAACATCGCCAGTATCGGGAAGGTCGACATAGACCGTCAAATACTGAAAAATTACTTTTATATTCCTTTTGGTTTTCAAGAAGGGCTGCATCTTGACTGCTGACAAAGCGCCAGGCCGCAAGCGCCGGGGGGCCGGACGGGTCACCCTGAGCACGGTTGCCAAAGAGGCCGGGGTCTCGGCGATCACCGTGTCGCGCTACTTCAACAACCCCGAGCAGGTTTCGCCCGAGCGCCGCGAGCGGATCGCGGCGGTGGTGGAGGCGTTGGGCTATGTGCCGAACCTGGTGGCCGGTGGGCTGGCGTCCGCCCGTGGGCGGATTGTCGCGATGGTGATCCCGAACATCTCCGGGCCGATTTTCGCCAACACCATCCAGGGCTTCAGCGACACCCTCAATCGCCATGGCTACCAGTTGCTGCTGGCGTCGAGCTATTTCTCGGCCGAGCAGGAGGAGAGCGCGGTGCGGGCGTTTCTCGGCTGGTCGCCGGCGGCGCTGGTGCTGACCAGTCGTTTTCACAGCGCGGGCACCGAGAAGATGATCGCCGAGGCGGATATCCCGGTGGTCGAGACCTGGGACTACCAGCCGCAGCGCGGGCCGTTGCAGATCGGTTTTTCCCATCATGAAGTCGGGGTCAGCGCCGCCCGTTACCTGCACGGCAAGGGTTATCGGCGGATCGCCTTTGTGCAGAACAGCGCCGCGGGAGACTTCAGTGCACTGGAGCGGCGTGACGGTTATGCGGCGACGGTTCGCGAGCTGGGGCTGGAACCCTGGGTGTTCGTCCCGCAGGCCGGCCTGGCGCCGTTCGAGGCGGGCAAGCAGGCGATGCAGACGCTGATGAGCGGCGCCACCCGGCCCGACGCGATCATCTTCGCCAATGACAACCTGGCGGCCGGTGGCCTGCTGGCCGGGCAGCGTGCCGGGCTGAGGATTCCCGAGGACTGTGCGGTGCTGGGCTTCGGCGATTACCCGTTCGCCGAAATGCTCCTGCCGAGCCTGAGTACCATCAAGCCGCCGGCGCTGGAGATCGGCGTGCTGGCCGCGACACGGGTGCTGGAGAGCCTGGGTGTGTTGCCGGTGGACGACGTGCAGCGCTTGAACCTGCTGACCTGCCAACTGATCGAACGTGAGAGTGCCTGATCCTGGAGGTCAGGTGGCGTGGGCGAACAGCTCGCTGATCCAGTCGACGAACACCCGCACCCGTGGCGACATGTGCCGGTTCTGCGGGTAGAGCACCGACACCGGCATCGGCGGCGGCGGATGGTCCGGCAGGACTTCGCGCAGCAGGCCTTGGTCGATCTGCTCCGCCACCCGGTAGTGCGGCACCTGGATCAGCCCGAGCCCGGCCACTGCTGACGCCGCGTAGATCTCGGCACCGAACACCGAGACCCGGCCGGCCAGCGGGACCTCCCGTGGCTCGCCGTTTTCGATGAACTCGAACGGGAACAGCTTGCCGGTCGCCCGGGACACATAGTTCACCCCCTGGTGCCGGCCGAGGTCATCGAGGCTGCGCGGCTCGCCGTGCTTGCGCAGGTAGGCCGGGCTGGCGCAGGTCACCTGGCGCAGGTTGGCCACGCGCCTGCCGATCAGCGACGAGTCGCCGAGGTTGCCCGAGCGCAGCACGCAGTCGACGCCTTCGGCGATCAGGTCGATGAAGTGGCTGGCCTCGCTGATGGACACCTCGATGTCCGGGTAGCGTTCGAGGAAGGCCGGCAGCGCCGGAATCACGAAATAGCGTGCCAGGGTGCCCTGCAGGTCCACCCGCAGGCGGCCCTTGGGCGCCACCGTGCGGAAGGCCAGCTCGGCCTCTTCCAGCTCCGCCAGCAGCTGCACGCAGCGCGGGTAGTAGGCCTCGCCGTCGAGGGTCGGGCGTACGCGACGGGTGCTGCGCTCCAGCAGCCGGGTACCGAGCCAGGCCTCGAACTGGTTGAGGGTGTGGGTCAGGGTGGCGCGGGGCAGGTTCAGGTCTTCGGCGGCCAGGGTGAAGCTGCTGCGTTCGTAGACCCGCACGAAAACCTTCATCGCCCTGACCTGGTCCATGGCTGCTCCGCTGCGCTTGATTGTTGGTGATTCTTGAACAGTAAGGACAACTATCGCGCATTTATCGCCCTGGATAAACCTGTGAAAGTGGCCTCACCCCCACGAACATTCCAGGAGATTCGACATGACCCAGCAATCCCGAAAAGTTGCCATCGTCACCGGTGCCTCGCGTGGTATCGGCGCAGTCATCGCCCGCCAGTTGGCCGCGCAGGGCTTTGCGGTGGCGATCAACTATGCGAGCAGCGCCAACGAGGCTTCGGCGCTGGTGGTGGAACTGCGCCAGGCCGGCCACCAGGCCATAGCGATCAAGGCTGACGTGGCCAACGCCGCCGATGTCGCACGGATGTTCGACGAGACCGAGCTGCAACTGGGCAGGGTCGATGTACTGGTCAACAATGCCGGGATCCTCAAGGTGTTGCCGCTGGCCGAGCACAGTGACGAGTTGTACGAGCAGACCTTCGCCATCAACACCCGCGGTACCTTCAACACCCTGCGCGAGGCGGCCAGGCGGATGAACGACGACGGACGCATCGTCAACTTCTCCAGCAGCACCGTGGGGCTGAACCTGCCGGGCTATGCGGTGTACATCGCCAGCAAGGCGGCTGTGGAGTCCCTGACCCAGGTGTTCGCCAAGGAGCTGCGCGGCCGGCGGATCACCGTCAACGCGGTGGCGCCGGGGCCGGTGGCGACCGAACTGTTCCTGCAGGGCAAGAGCGAGGAACAGATCCAGACCTTCGCCCGCATGCCGCCACTGGAGCGCCTGGGCCAGCCGGAGGATATTGCCGAGGTGGTGTCGTTCCTGGTCGGCCCGGCGGCGGGCTGGGTCAACGGGCAGGTGCTGCGGGCCAATGGTGGGTTGGTCTGATTCCTGAGGCAGGCACAGATCTCTGGACTACCCGCAGGAAGGGCGGCGAACGCCGCAACCGTGGGAGCCGGATTTATCCGCGAAGCTTTTTAGTGGCTTCACCATTGTCTTCGCGGATAAGTCCGGCTCCCACAGGTTGGACAGCCCCCGCCGTTAGAGGGCGTACCGGGTCCTTATGTGATCAACGCACCAGGTGCAGGAACTGCATGTGCCGTTCGTACTGGTCGAGGATGTCGTTGATGATCTGCTCCTTGCTGTAGCCCATCAGGTCATAGTCCTGGCTGCCCTCGCTCAGGTGTACCTCGGCGCGGTAGTAGCGGCGGTTGCGCAGGTCTCGCGAGCCCAGTCCGCCGAGGGCGAAGGAGGGCGTGAAGTAGCCGCGCATCTGCACCTGGTAGACGAATGGGTGCAGGTCGCCATGACCGATCTCCAGGCTGACGCTGTCGTTGGCCGGGTCGGGCTGGGTGAGCACGTTCAGGCCTTTCTCGACGAATACGGCGGTGACCTCCTCGATCGCCGGGCGCACGGTCTGGTCGAGGAAGCGGTACACCTCGTCCCGTGACGGGAAGTGCACCGCCTGGCTCAGGCGCTGGCGCCAGCCACCGCGGCCGCGACGTGCCTGCGAGACCGGCGCCAGTGAGTGCAACTGGGCGATGCGCTTTTGCGACTCGAGGTAGAACGCCTTGTGCAGCCCCCACATCATCGACAGCAGGATCAGCGAGAACGGCAGCGAGGTCAGCACCACCGCCGACTTCAGCGCGTCGATGCTGCCGGAGAACAGCAGCGCGCTGGTGATCAGCGCGGTCATCGCGCCCCAGAACACCCGCAGCCATTTCGGCCCGTCCTCGTCGGCATTGCCGCCTCGGGCGGAGAGCGTCGACAGCACCACGGTGCCGGAGTCGGCCGAGGTGACGAAGAACACGAAGCTGATGAACACCGTGACCGCGATCACCGTGCGGCTCCATGGGTAGGTTTCCAGCAACAGGTACAGGGTGCGCGACGGGTCGTCGAGGGCCGACTGGCCGAGGGCGCTCATGCCGTGGTTGAGCACCTGCTCGATGGCGCTGTTGCCGAAGATCGACATCCACGCCAGGGTGAAACCCAGCGGGATCAGCAGCACGCCGAAGACGAACTCGCGAATGGTCCGGCCGCGGGAAATCCGCGCGATGAACAGGCCCACGAAGGGCGCCCAGGCAATCCACCAGGCCCAGTAGAACACGGTCCAGCCGCCGAGCCAGTCGCTGGGCTTGTCGTAGGCGTAGAGGTCGAAGCTCTTGGTCGGCAGCGCCCCGAGGTAGTCGCCGAGGTTCTGGATCAGGGTGTTGAGCAGGTGCTGCGTGGGGCCGGCGAACAGCACGAACAGCAGCAGCGCGCAGGCCAGCAGCATGTTGATGTCGGACATCACCCGCACGCCCTTGTCGACGCCGGCCACCGCGACGGCGATGGCCGCGCCCATCATCAGCACGATCAGCCCGACCTGGATCCACTGGGTGTGCGGCATGCCGAACAGGTAGTCCAGCCCCGAGTTGAGGTGCAGCACGCCGAAGCCCATGTCGGCGCCGAGGCCGAACACCGTGGCGATGATGCCGAAGCCGTCCACCGCGTAGCCGATGGGGCCGTTGATGCGCTTGCCGATCAGCGGGTAGAGCGCCGAGCGCAGGGCCAGCGGCAGATTGTGCCGGTAGGCGAAGTAGGCCAGGGCCATGCCGACGAAGGCGAACACGCCCCAGCCGTGCAGGCCCCAGTGCAGGAACAGGATCTGCATCGCCTGGCGTGCTGCCGCTGGTGTCCCGGCTTCACCCTGGGGTGGCTGGAGCATGTGGGTCAGCGGCTCGGAGACGCAGAAGAAGAACAGGGTGATGCTGATCCCGGCGGCGAATAGCATGCCGGCCCAGGACAGGTAGCTGAACTCGGGTTCGTCGTGGTCGGCACCGAGCTTGATCCGGCCGTAGCCGGACAAGGCGGTGACCACCACGAAGACCAGGTACAGGGTCATCGCCAGCAGGTAATACCAGCCGACCGTGTTGGCTGCCCAGTTCTGCGCGGCGAGCAGCCATTGGCCGGCGGCTTCGGGCTGGCTGATGACCACCAGGCCGAACAGCAGGATGAAGGTGGCGGCGAAGTAGAAAACGGGCGGGTTCATGCGGATCAGGCCGCTGGGTGCGGTCGTGGAGGTACTCATGTGGCGGGTACCTCGAAGGGGTGGAGCATGGCTGGATATTTCGGACTCAGCAAAGGCAAGCCTCCTGTTGTGAGCGGGCAGCGAGCTGCCGGTTTAACTTGAACGAGCATTCAATTTAAACACGGATAGGGGGATGGGCCTAATCGCAGGGCCGGGCGGTATGGTTCCGACAGCCTCTTTTAGCAGGAGTTGCAGGGTGAGCGTGTTGGTGCAGAGCCTTGCGCCAGCAGCACTGAAGTATCGGACACACCACAGCCCCCTGTGGCGAGCGGGCTTGTCGGGACGCCGCACCGCCGC